>CAZHHS010000011.1:20241-22281 GCA_964532395.1 uncultured Desulfobacterales bacterium
TCGTTAAGCTTTCGATCATTCAAGGAAGCAATATTCAGATCGTCAACGCGCACTTCCCCTTTGTCCGGTCTGATAAGACCGATCAAATGCTTGAGCAAAACAGACTTCCCCCCCCCGCTTTGACCGATGATGACCGCGATCTCACCCTCTTTAATCTTCAGGTTCAACCCATCCAGAACCTGTTGATTCTTAAACGACTTGTAGACATCTATCAGTTCAATCATAGAAAGACTAGAACATGGCCGCCGTCAAAAAGTAATCACTCACTAATATACAGACCGAGGATATCACTACCGAGTGGGTGGTGGATTGTCCCACCCCTTGAGCTCCCCCCGTCGTATAAAAGCCTTTATAACATCCTACCAACGAGAGAATGAGTCCGAAACAGACCGATTTGATGAGCCCGTTGAAGATGTCGTCGAGTTCCACCAATTGAATCATCTTCGCCACGTAAATTCCCGAGTTTATTTTCAGAAGTCCCACGCCGACCAGATAACCGCCTATGATGCCTACGAAGTCACAAATAATGGTCAACACGGGCAGAACCAAAATGCCGGCAATCACCCGGGGGACCACAAGGTATTTGATCGGGTTTGCCGCCATGGCGTACAGTGCATCGATCTGCTCGGTAACCCGCATGGTTCCCAGCTCCGCGGCCATGGCCGAACCGGCCCGTCCGGTCACCATCAGGGAAGTAAGCACCGGGCCGAGCTCCCGAGTCATGGCCAGGGCGACGGTTGATCCCACCAGGCTTTCCGCACTGAACTGGCGAAACCCGTGGTAGGCCTGAAAGGCAAGCACACCCCCTGTAAATATTCCGGTAAGGATAACCACGAGAAGCGAATTCACCCCGACAAATTCCATCTGTCTGAAAATGGCGCGAAGTCGAAAGGGGGGGCGTAAACTCCAAACAAGGGTGGCCAAAAGGAGGAACATGACGAGGCCGAATTGTTCAACAAACTGAATGAGTCCCCTGCCGACCGCCTCGATGAGTCTGATCATGTTTCAGCGCTTCCAATACGGGCCAAATTGACTGACATATTAGAATGATAGGAGAACCCTGGCGGAAAGTCAAGGCAATGCGCTATTTTCATTGACACTTTCAGGTCCCTGCCGATAATCTTTGTATTTAACTCTCATAAAGGGAAACCGGGTCGGATGGGACGCAACTCGGAGCCTGAGTGGTTGTCAAGCTGGCCGCGTAGGTTTTTTTGCCCGGCTGCGCAGCGTTTTTTGGCATGGACCGGGCACCGGTTTTTACGGCCCGTGCAGAGGAATGTTATGAAAAGAGTTCTCACCATCGCCGGATCCGATTCAGGCGGTGGGGCAGGGATACAGGCGGATTTGAAAACCATCACCCTGTTGGGCGGATTCGGAACCAGCGCCGTGACCGCCCTCACGGCCCAAAATAGCCAAACGGTAAACGCAATCCATCCAGTGCCTCCTTCCTTTGTCAAGGCCCAGGTTGAAACCGTCCTGTCAGACATCGGTACCGACAGTGTAAAGACCGGCATGCTGTCCAGTGCACCGGTGGTGGACGCCGTGGCTGACTGCCTATCAGATTACCCGACAGAAAAACTGGTGGTAGACCCCGTCATGGTGTCCAAGAGCAACGACCGGCTGCTTTCCGAAGATGCGGTAACGACTATGGTTGAACGCCTAATACCCCTGGCGCTAATCGTGACGCCCAATCTGACCGAAGCCCGGATTTTGGCCGGCATGGCTATTGATTCCGATGTCGACCTGCAGGATGCGGCCCGGACGATTCATGCCATGGGAACACGATATGTACTCATTAAGGGGGGGCACCGAAAGGGTCCCGCTGATGACCTGCTTTTCGACGGAAATGCTTTCCATACCTTTGCCAAAGATCGCATCGAAACGCCCCATACCCATGGAACCGGCTGCGTTTATAGCGCCGCCATCGCCACCTATCTGGCAATGGGTCTGGAAGTAAAGGCGGCTGTTGACAAGGCCAAGGCCTTTGTTCATGAAGCGATTGAATGCCCGTTGCCCTTGGGGGGAGGCCACGGACCGACC
>CAZHHS010000012.1:0-6517 GCA_964532395.1 uncultured Desulfobacterales bacterium
GTGTACGGGTTTTAGCTACAAGATTGATGAACAAAAAGCCAGATCGCTGGGTATTAAAGGATGGATAATGAAACCCTTTATACTGAAAGAAACAGCGGCAAGGATTCGGGAAGTTTTAGGTAAAGAGAGCGGTTGACTAAGTCTTCAAGAATTCTCTTCCTGGAAGCAACCCGATTTCACTCTTTTTTCCATCTAAAATCCCCACTCTAAGCTTGAAACGATATACTTCTCGATTTTTTGTCTTTGGTTTGAGGTCTTCCCAACGGCTCGACCCCGCAAGTCTCAGGCACAAGATCACTTTTTTCAACTTCACGTACCGCCTTAAGTTTATTGAGTTTCTTGGCAATAGTGTGATATCAAAAAAAGTCAATGGACTTTTTGTGCCGACGGAACTCAATCGGCTGTTGGCATTTACCGGCCTTTGACTTTCCCGGAGGGGACCATGCCCAGAGATATTCCCGTAGGTAACGGAAGACTGCTCGTCTGCTTTGATCAAAACTACGCGATACGCGATCTCTATTTTCCCCATGTGGGCCAGGAAAACCATGTCGGGGGTGGATACTGCCGAACGGGCGTTTGGGTGGACGGAAAATTCTCCTGGGTCGATGAGAATTGGAGACGAGAATTATCTTACCAGACGGACACGCTTGTCACTGACGTATCTCTATATCATAAGGACTTTGGTCTTCTCCTCGTTTGCCATGATGTAGTCGATTTTCATGAAGATCTTTACATTCGACAAATCACCATAGAAAACATGCAGTCCCAGAAACGGGCGGTTCGCCTCTTTTTCCATCATGACTTCAATATTTACGGCAACAGTATCGGTGATACAGCTGCCTACGACCCCCAAACCGAGGCGGTTGTCCATTACAAGGCGGCCAGATACTTCCTGGCCGGCGGATCGGCGCCTGGGTCAAACGGCCTTGAAGGGTTTGCCGTAGGGCAAAAGGGGATGGCCGGCAAAGAAGGGACCTATAGAGATGCCGAGGACGGGCTTCTTTCGGGAAACAGTGTGGCCCAAGGGTCGGTCGATTCGGTCATCAGCCTTTCAGTCAGTGTGAAAGGGCAAGACAAAGGAACGGTCTTTTACTGGATTGCTGCCGGGAGGAGCTGGGACGAGGTTAGAAGGCTTGATGGCTTGGTCAAGGCCAAGGGTCCGGAAACGCTAACGAAAAGAACGGCGGACTACTGGCATCTGTGGGTCCAAAAAGAGACGCCGCGTCTTGATTTGTTACCGACCGATGTGGGTCGCATGTATCGACGGAGTTTGCTGGTTTTGCGGACGCAGCTGGACCGGGACGGCGGCATTACTGCAGCCAATGACTCCGACGTTATTCAGTTCAACCGAGACACCTATTCCTACATTTGGCCCCGGGACGGCGCCTTGGTGGCCAATGCATTGGATCTGGCGGGATACATCATTTTGTCTCAACGGTTTTACAGATTCATAGCCGATAGATTGGAACCGGACGGGTATTTCCATCACAAGTATAACCCGGACGGAACGGTGGCCTCGTCCTGGCATCCCTGGTACCTCAACGGCAAGGCGCAGCTGCCGATCCAAGAAGATGAGACGGCGTTGGTCCTGTGGGCACTCTGGAATCATTTTGTGCTGTATCGCGACATCGAATTCATTAAACCCTTGTACAAGCCCCTCATCAAGACCGCGGCTGATTTCATGTGCCGGTATAGAGACCGGGAGACAGGGTTGCCCGATGCGTCGTATGACTTGTGGGAAGAGAGACGAGGCATTTTGAGCTTTACCGTAGGGACCGTGTTTGGTGGGCTTACTGCGGCGTCACTTTTCTGCACCGTTTTCGGGGAAACCGAGCGGGCGGAGAAGTATCAACAGGCTGCGGCAGAGATCCGGGATGCCGCATCGGCACATCTTTGGCAGTCGGATTTGAATCGGTTTTGCCGCATGGTATACAGGGATGAGACGGGGGCGCTTAAGGTCGACACAGGGCACGATGCCAGCCTCTGGGGGCTCTACGCTTTCGGCATGTATTCGGCGACCGATGAGCGCATCCGTGCGACCTTTTCCGCCTTACGAGACCGGCTCTGGATCCAGACCCCCGTAGGGGGGATGGCCCGTTACGAGGATGACGATTATTATCGTGTCAGTCGCGACGTGCCGGGAAACCCTTGGTTCACGTGCACCCTTTGGCTTGCGGATTATCTGGCCGGCAGCGCTGAGACCCGGACGGATCTGGATGAGGCGATCGACCTGATGACTTGGGTGACCGACCATGCTCTCCCGTCGGGCGTCCTGGCTGAACAGGTCCACCCATTTACCGGGGCTCCGCTATCGGTTTCGCCACTGACCTGGAGCCATGCGACGTTCGTAACACTTACCCAGCGCGTTTTGCGACGAATGGGTCAGATGAAGACGTGTCCGGAATGTGGTGCCTCATTGCTCTTACGGAAAGACGGCGAAGATTGGATAACCAAACTCTACGGAAAGACGTGCGATGCCATTCACGGCATGTGCCAAGTAGAATAGCCGGACAGATGTTTTCCTGTATTGACGGATACATTACTGGAGGCAGACGATGAAAATCGGCTTTATCGGTTTAGGCAAAATGGGGGGTCCCATGGTTCAGCGGCTCCTGGGTGACGGCCACGAGGTGGTGGCGTATGATCCTGTAGCGGCGGCCTTGAAAAAGGCCGAGCAAAATGGCGCCGTCGCCGCGGGATCCCTTGAAGACTTGGCCGGGGCCTTGGACCCGCCACGGCTGGTATGGATTATGGTGCCCTCGGGAGATCCCACAGAGCAAACGATTGAACACTTGTCCGCCCTGATCGATCGGGGTGACGTGATGATCGACGGGGGGAATTCCTTTTACAAGGATTCCATGCGACGGGCCCGGGAACAGGCGTCCAAAGGGGTCACCTTGCTCGATGCAGGTACAAGCGGAGGCATTTGGGGCCTCGAGATCGGCTACTGCCTGATGGTGGGCGGACCGAAAGCGGCGTTTAAAACGGCAGAGCCGATATTTGCCGGCCTGGCCCCCCACGACGGATATGCCCATGTGGGCCCCTCCGGTGCAGGACACTATGTAAAGATGATTCACAACGGCATAGAGTATGCCCTGCTTCAAAGCTATGCCGAGGGCCTCGAAATCCTGGCGGCCAAAAGTGATTTTGATCTCGATCTGGCGCAAATCAGCCACCTGTGGAACCAGGGCAGTGTCATTCGCTCGTGGCTTCTGGAATTGGCTGAGCGGGCTTTCGCCAAGGATGCTCGCTTGTCGTCGGTGGCCGGATATGTGCAGGACTCCGGTGAAGGCCGCTGGACGGTAGCCGAGGCGATAGAACAAGATGTGCCCGCTCCGGTTATTACCCAAGCCCTTTTTGAGCGCTTTCACTCTCGACAACAGGAGTCCTTTGCGGCCAAGGTCATTGCCGCGTTGCGAGATGAGTTCGGCGGACACGGCGTAAAACGGAAATAGGGGGAACCATGGGCGCACACGACAGCACCGATGAAAAAGACAGGGCGACCGTTAAGAACGTGACGGTCCTTGAAACGGGAACGTGTGACATTGAAGCCCCTTCGGCCCCTTGTGCTATCGTCGTTATCGGTGCCTGTGGAGACCTGGCCCGAAGAAAGCTCCTCAGGGCCCTTTATCGGCTCTTTTGCAATGGCGGCCTGCCCTTGGATTTTTTCATTGTCGGCGCGGACATTCCTGAAAAGACCTCCGAGGGATACCGAAATCTTATCAGGGAATCCCTCCGGGATCTGGGAGGAGAAGAAGTCTCTGAGGAAGCGTGGCGCAGTTTTTCGTCCCAGCTCCATTATTGCACGATAGATCCGGAAACAGGGTCCCCTTATGCCCCCTTGGCCGATTTCCTTTCTGATACTTTCAAAAAACGCGATATGCCTGCAAACCGCCTTTTTTACCTGGCGGTTCCCCCGAATCGATATGTCGACATTATCGGGGATCTCGGCAAGGCATCATTGGCTGGGGAATATGATGGATTCAACGGATGGTCTCGTGTGGTGATTGAAAAGCCCTTCGGCCACGACCTGGCCAGCGCTCAGCAGCTCAACAACCATATCCAGGAATTCTTCCGGGAAGATCAGATCTTTCGAATCGATCATTATCTGGCCAAAGAGACGGTCCAAAACATCCTCATGTTTCGTTTCGCCAACGCCATCTTCGAACCGGTCTGGAACCGCAGATACGTCGATCACGTTCAAATCATGGCGGCCGAGACATTGGGTGTGGAACACCGGGCGGTCTATTACGAACATGCCGGGGTCCTGCGAGATATGTTCCAAAATCACATGCTTCAACTCTTGGCCATGATCGCCATGGAACCACCATCCATATTTGAGGCCGATCGGGTGCGGGATGAGCGAATCAAGGTCTTCCGCTCTCTTCGCCCGTTTCCGGTGGATCAGTTGGACGACTATCTCGTTTTGGGACAATATGCCGCCGGCCGAGGGCCGAAGGGTGAAATGCCCGCCTATCGTGACGAGCCCCAAGTCGACAATGACTCCTTGACGCCCACCTTCGCCATGGCCAAGGTCTGGGTCGATAACTGGCGGTGGCACGGCGTCCCCTTTTACCTGTGTTCGGGAAAACGCATGGCGGAGAAAATCACCGAGATTACCATTCAGTTTAAAGAGGTCCCTTATCTGATGTTCCGCAAGGTCCTGCCGGAAACTATCCAACCGAACATACTTTCCATCAGGATCCAACCCAACGAGCGCATTACGATGGCGTTTCAGGCCAAGTCCCCCGGGGCCAAGATCTGTCTCCAGCCGGTCACCATGGACTTTCATTACGCGTCCATTCATGAAGGGAATCTGCTTGACGCCTATGAGACGGTGATTCTGGATTGTTTGCTCGGTGACCACACCCTGTTTGTGCGACAAGAGGGCGTGGAACTTTGCTGGTCTTTTCTATCTCCCATACTTGAGGCCTGTGAAACCTGTGACAACCGCCGACAAGCTTTGCATGTTTACAATGCCGGAACGTGGGGTCCGTCACGGGTGGACGAGTTGATGAATCGTGACGGACGGACCTGGCACGCCGCGCGGTGAATAGGAGGTAAAAATGGCAAGCTACGATTATGATATGGTGGTCATCGGGGCAGGCGCCGCAGGGCTCACGGTAGCGGCGGGGGCGTCCCAATTGGGCGCAAAGACGGCGTTGATAGAGAAACGGCCGCAGTTGGGCGGTGATTGTCTTCTGTATGGTTGTGTCCCCAGCAAGACACTTATCAAAACGGCCAAGGTCTATCATTATGCCAAAAACTTGCAGCGCTTCGGGCTGCCGGTGGTCGATATGCCGCCCTGTGACCTTCGTTCGGTGCTGAATCATGTGAAGGGCACGATCAATAAAGTGGCGGTTCATGATTCAGTGGAGCGATTTGAGGGCCTGGGGGTGGATGTGATCTTCGGCAGTGCCGTGTTCATCTCCGAGCACGAAGTTAAGGTCGAGAATAAGACGCTTTCCAGTGCCCGTTTTACCATTGCCACCGGAAGTAGTCCGATGGTCTTTCCCATTGACGGGTTGACGGAAACCGGTTTTTTGACCAACGAAGAAATCTTTTCCGCCGAATCGCTTCCGCGGCGGTTTGTCGTTCTCGGAGCAGGACCGATCGGAGCCGAGCTTGCTCACGCGTTTACAAGACTGGGCAGTAAGACCACCCTCTTGGATCTGCTGGACTATCCCCTGGGAGCGGAAGACCGGGACATGGCGGAAGTCGTGGTGAACCAGATGGTTGCAGACGGTATCGACCTGAAGATGCAACGAAAGGCCAAAAAGGTCTTCACGGAAAACGGCAGTAAGCACATTATTGTAGAAGATGCCACGGGCGAGGAAGAAACCATTGCCTGCGATGAGATTCTGGTGGCTACCGGGCGCAAGATGAATGTGGAAGCATTGCATCTGGAAGCCGCCGGGGTTGAGTACGGCAAAAAGGGCATCGAAACCGACGCACATATGAAGACCAGCCGGAAACATATCTATGCGGCCGGGGATGTAAACGGCAAATTTCCGTTCACCCATATGGCAGGCGCCGAAGGGTCGGTGATCGTAAGAAACGCGATCATGCACGTGCCGGGTAAGATCGATTACAAGATGACTCCCTGGGTGACCTTTACCGATCCCGAGATCGCTTCGGTGGGGTACAACGAAAAACGGGCCCAAGCTGAAGAGATCGCCTATGATATTCATACGGAAGAATTTGAAGAAGTCGATCGGGCATTGGCGGAAACGGAATATCAGGGGAAGATAAAGATTCTTACGGAGCAGGGGTCGGACAAGATTATCGGCACCCAGATTGTCGGGCTCCATGCAGGAGAACTGATCGGGTCATCGGTAATTGCTCTCAACAAAGGCATGAAGCTGTCCGATCTGGCCACACAGATCTTTGCTTATCCCACGTTATCGGAGATATACAAAAAGAGTGCGGGAAAGTATTATTCGGACAAGATCTTCAGCCCCAAAGTGAGAAAGATCCTGAAGTTTGTGTTTGGGTATCAGGGATAAGTGATGCCGGT
>CAZHHS010000012.1:6617-21031 GCA_964532395.1 uncultured Desulfobacterales bacterium
AAGTGAGAAAGATCCTGAAGTTTGTGTTTGGGTATCAGGGATAAGTGATGCCGGTCCATTCAGTTGACAGTAATCAAAGAAGGGGACACCAATAATGGCACATGAGGGAGAACAGGCATCCCAAAAAGGCAAACGACCGGTAATGAAGGCCGTGGCACTGGGCATATTCGTGGTCGCCGCCATCATCCTTGTCCGCTACACGCCGCTCAGGGGATATCTGAAGGCGGAAGCGTTGGGCCAGTTCCTGGAGGCGGCTGGTTTCTGGGCACCATTGTTTTTTATCGTCATTTACGCGGTCGGGGTATGCCTCTTTTTACCGGGCACGTTACTGACCGGACTGGGTGCTGCTGTTTTCGGCCCCTATCGAGGGTTCGTCTTCGTCTGGATCGGCGCCATGCTCGGCGCGGGTGCCGCATTCTGGATCGGCAGAACCCTGGGCCGAGAGTTTGCCGCCTCGCTGGTGGGAAACCGCCTCCAGAAATATGATGACGCCATTGAACGAAACGGATTTGCAACCGTACTCTACCTGCGCCTGGTCTATTTTCCCTTCACACCCATGAACTTCGGGATGGGGCTCACGAAAGTGCGATTTTGGGATTATATGGCCGGCACGGGGCTGGGCATCATTGTCGGCACCTTCGTCTTCACGTTCTTTATCGGAACCCTCAAACAAGTCTGGGTTTCCGGTAATTGGGAAGAGCTCTTTTCTTTCAAGGTCTTCTTTTCCGTCGGGCTGTTTGTGTTTTCCTTTTTCATTCCGAAAATCATCAAGCGGATCAAAGGAGAGGGGTGAGCCATCCAAACGGGATCGCCATTTTGTTCAAATTGAAAAGTCCCATGTGCCGTCACTCCCGCAAAGGCGGGAGTCCAGAAGCATTTGAAAAGACTGGATGAGCGCTACGCTTTACTGCCGTGTCCCGCCTTCGCGGGAATGACGAAAAAAAACAATTCCCGCCGTCAGGTATCAAATCGACGGTCGGTTTACGGAAACGTTCAATGTAGATAGAAAAGGAGAGAAGACTATGCGGTGGAAACAGTTCTTCACTCCGGTGGAGTCACTGGATGCCCTTGCGGCCAAAAAACTGGTGGACGAGTCGGCTGCAGAGGAAATTGACCTTGTGGATGTACGCCAGCCCAAAGAGTACGAATCCGAACATATCCCGGGTGCGAAATTGATCCCTTTGCCGGAGTTGAATGAGCGAATGAGTGAAATCGATTCTGACAAGGCGACACTCGTTTATTGCGCGGTGGGCGGGCGCAGCCGAGCGGCTGCGCAAATGCTCGCCGGTGCAGGTTTCAAGAAAGTGATCAACCTGGCCGGGGGCATTAAGGCCTGGCAGAGCAACAAAGCCGTCGGATCGGAGGACTTGGGACTGGACCTTTTTTCAGGAACAGAAACACCGCAGGAGACACTTATCGTTGCCTACTCCCTTGAGGAAGGCTTAAAAGAGTTTTACTTATCGATGATTCCTGAAGTAAAAAACAACAAAACCAGACAACTGTTTGAAAAGCTGTCGACGATCGAGGAAAAACACCAAGATCGTATATTTGCCGAGTATATCAAGATTACCGGCTCAGACTTGAGTCGGAATGAATTTGAAAAACAAGTGGTGTCCCCTGCCATGGAAGGGGGGCTTACGACCGAAGAATACCTTAAGCTGTATCCAACCGACCTGGATGACGCCAAAGAAGTTATTTCTCTTGCGATGGCCATTGAGGCTCAAGCCCTTGACTTGTATCAGCGTGCTGCTGACCGGGCTTCTTCCGAGGCGAGGAAGCATGCGCTGATTCAGATCGCCAATGAAGAACTTGCCCATTTGGAGCACCTGGGGAAGTTGTTCGAAGCACTTTAACAACGCGTTTTATCCGCATGGCAGGAAGTGAACGCCTATAACACGAATCCCGCAATGATAACTGAACAAGAACCAAAGCGGATCAAACCTTGTCGGATTCAATAGAGGGAAGATGAAAAAAGATCTTGTTCTTGCCGGGGGCGGACATGCGCACATGGTCTCACTGGCCAACCTGCATATGTTCGTCGAAAAGGGGTACCATGTCACGGTCATCGGCCCGTCCGAATACCACTACTATTCCGGTATGGGACCGGGCATGTTGGGGAAGAAATATAAGCCGGAGGAAATTCGTTTTGCCACGCGACACGTGGTCGAAAAAAAGGGCGGCCGTTTTTTGCTGGGTAAGGTTGCGAGAATAGACCCTGTAGCGCAGACGGTGCACCTGGAGTCAGGGGATTCTCTCTCTTACGATGTGCTGTCATGTAATCTGGGCAGTCAGGTACCTGAGGATATCGTTTCGGGCGGTTTGGAAGACATATATATGGTTAAGCCGATAGAAAGGCTTTTGAAGGCGCAAGAGCGAATAGAGGCGCTCGCCTCAAAGAAAGAGATCACTATCGGCATCGTCGGCGGTGGTCCCTCGGCGCTCGAGATTTCCGGTAACGTCTGGCGGCTTATCCAGCAACCCGGGATGAAGCCGGCTGATATCAAAATCCTGACCAGCGAGCGGCTCATGCCGTACCACCCTGCCGGTGTCCGCCGAAAGGCCGTGGCTTCCTTGAAAAACCGAGGAATAACTATCCGGGAAAACTGCAGTATCCGGGAGATAGAGACAGGTCGCGTGACGGAAGCGTCCGGTGACGTACACGATTTTGACATCATTTTTGTGGCCGTCGGCATAAGGCCCAGCAAGGTTTTTAGAGAATCAGGTATCCCGACCGGTCCCGACGGCGGCATGCTTGTCAACCGATATTTGCAGAGTATCGATTACAGCAATATCTTTGGCGGCGGGGACTGTATCTACTTCAAAGATCGTCCATTGGACAAAGTCGGGGTTTACGCCGTGCGGCAAAACCCAATTCTTTATCACAACATTATGGCTGCGCTGGACGGCACGGCACTCAAGCCCTTTGACCCGGGGGGAGAGTATTTATTGATATTCAATTTAGGAGACGGTACCGGCATATTCTACAAGTGGGGAATCCGGTTCGGCGGCCGCCTGGCGTTTAGGATCAAGGACCATATCGACCGAAGATTCATGAAACAGTTTCAGGCCATAGAATAGGAAAAAGAGTTCGTTCTTATCTCAGGCCAGAGGATCCGACAATGAGTAAAAAACCAACCTATGAAGATCTAGAACAAGAACTCCTGGAAACTAAAGCCGCCGCCAAGAAATACCAAGAGGCATATGAAAGCCTCCGGACAATCGAGTGGCTTCTCGGGGAAGGCCCAAAGAAAACTGGGCGGCCATATCAAGGAAACAAACAACCGTACGGTAATTTGGCGGAGCTAAATACGTCGCGTTTGATTTTGGACAGTGTCGGAGAAGAAACTCTGGATGAAATCGTATCTGACTATCTTGATCTTCTCCAAACATCGAGCGCTGTATACGAAAAGAACGGGGACTATGCGGCAGGCTTTTTTACATCCGGCTGGTGCCGGTTTCTGGATTCTGCTTCTCGCCGCATCTGTGGGACAGATGACAACAAGGAAGCGTTGGAAAGCGGTAAATGGCACTGTCACGAATCATGTTGGCATCAAGCGTCAAAGATTGCGATGGAAAGCGGTAAAGCGGTAGATATCGAATGCCTTGGCGGAATTCGTCTGTATGCCATCCCCATTTTTGCCGGCCAAAATGTAATAGGGTCGATTAATTTTGGGTATGGAGACCCTCCAAAAGAACCCGCAAAGTTAAAAAAAATTGCAGATCGGTACGGTGTCGCTGAAACGGACCTTTTACGAAAAGCTGAAGAATATAAGTCCCGCCCTCAATTTATCATCGAACAAGCCAAGAAGCGTCTGGCCACATCTGCCAAACTGATAGGGGCAATAGTGGAAGCCAAAAGTGAAGCTCGGGCGCGGCGGGACAGTGAACAGAAATTTCGCATTCTCTATGAAAACGCCCCCCGGAGTTACCAATCTCTCGATGAGAGGGGGCGCTTCATAGAAGTGAACACAACTTGGCTGAAAACCCTTGGCTATACTCGGGAAGAAGTCATAGGAAAATCATTTGGTGATTTTCTCCATCCCGACTGGCAAGATCATTTCAAAGCTCACTTTCCTCGGTTCAAGGCTGTTGGTGAAATTCTTGGACTGGAGTTGGAAATGATAAAGAAGGACGGCGCCACTATTCTTGTGACTTTTGACGGCAAAGTCAGCTACGATGAAAAGGGCAATTTCAAACAAACACATTGTATGTTGGATGATATAACCGAACGCAAGCAGGCAGAAGAGATGCTTCAAGAAAGCAAGAAACGATTTGAAGGAATGTTAGGTGTCGTACCGGATATGATTTCAATTCATGACCCGGAAATGAACATTCTTTACAGCAACTGGCAGGGATTCGCAGCCGTACCAAAAGAACGCCGGGTTCTTAATACCAAATGCCACAAGACATATCGCGGTTTTGATGCCGTTTGTCCGGATTGTAAGGCCATAACGGTTATGGAAACCGGCCGGCCCTTACAGCAAGAGGTAAAATTGCCCGATGGGAAATGGGTCGATTTGAGAGTAATTCCTCTGAAGGACAATGACGGCAATATTGAAATGTTCATGGAATGGGTGCGGGATATCACCATCAATAAAGAAGCCGATATGGAAATTCGATCTCAGAAGAGGCTTGTTGAAGGCGTGCTTGATTCAATCAAGGATGTCATCGGCGTACAGCTTCCCGATCATACAGTGCTCCGGTATAATCGGGCGGGCTATGAGCTTCTGGGTTTGACGGAAGAAGAGGTCAAAGGAAAAAAGTGTTATGAATTGATAGGTCGATGTAAGCCCTGTGACGTCTGTGCGACATCCAAAGCCGTTGTTAGTAAAACGATGGAGATTGTCGAAAAGTATGTTCCTGAGTTGGGCAGGTATTTCTTATGTACAAGCAATCCTGTTTTAGATGATGAAGGGAAGATTAAGCTCATTATAGAACAACTGGCGGACATTACTGAGCGCAAGAAACTCGAGGATCAACTGCGCCAGGCCCAGAAGATGGAATCGATCGGAACCCTTGCAGGAGGCATTGCTCATGATTTCAACAATGCCCTGACTCCCATCATGGTGCAAGCGGAACTTGCGAAGTTGACCATCCCTGCCGATAACCCTCTGCAAGAAGGCCTGGATGAAATAATGAAGGCTGGGCATCGGGCCAAAGAGCTGGTGAAGCAGATTTTGACATTTAGTAGGCAGGCCGACCAACAACGTATTGCCCTGGCGCTGACCTCATTAGTCAAGGAGAACCTTCAGCTGCTGAGGTCGTTGATACCTTCGACCATTGAGATACGACAAGACATAGCGGAGGATTCTTGCACGGTCTTGGCTGACCCGACCCAGATGCAGCAAATAATCATGAATCTGTGCACCAATGCCAGTCAGGCGATGCAGGAAATGGGAAGTGTCATGGAGGTCGGCCTCAAACCTGTTGATCTCGATGAGGAGGAAGCCAAGGAGTATCCGAATATCGAGGCCGGTAGTTACATAATCCTGACAGTTAGTGACATGGGAACCGGCATCGACCCCGAGCTGGTGGAAAAGATATTTGATCCTTTCTTCACCACTAAGCCCATGGGAGAGGGCACCGGTATGGGACTTTCCGTGGTGCACGGTATTGTGCGAAGCCACGGAGGAGACATCACGGTACAAAGTGAATCTGGGCAAGGGTCCACCTTTACGGTACTTCTACCCCGCCTGGAGCAGGAAGCGGAAATGGAAGGGGAAACCAATGACCACTGCGTCGCCGCCGGTAGTGAGCGCGTCATGTTTGTGGATGATGAAGAATCCATGGTGAAGGTGGGTGAACAAATGCTTAAACAGCTTGGGTATCAAGTAGACGTAAAGACGAGCGCTGTTGAAGCGCTGGCTGCGTTTCGGGACCAACCTGACAGATATGACCTCGTCATGACGGATATGACGATGCCGAACATGACAGGGGATAACTTGGCTAAAGAACTGATAAAGATCCGACCCAATATTCCGATAATCATTTCTACCGGCTTCAGTCACCAAATAGACGAGGAAAAGGCGCTGGCCATGGGGATAAGGGCGTTCGTTATGAAGCCTTTCGTGATCAAAGATATTGCGGAAACGATTCGAAACGTGCTGGACTCCGAAACCAAAAATGCCTAAGGCCTTTAAGAAGTTCTAACTTAAACCTTTCTTGTTCGATATCGAGTTGTTATCGCGGTCCCTCCCCAGCACTTAACCACCCTGCCGTTGACTTGCCGACTTCATTTCCGTATTTGCCAAACGCCTGTGGGTGTATTACATTAAAACATCTGTTAATAAACTTAATATAGGGGTGCATTATGGAAAAGACATCCGCCTATTGGCAAACCGTCGTGGATACCATGCGAGATGGTTTGATGGTTGTGGATACAAGAGGCACGGTGGTTTCTATGAATAAGCGGGCGGAAGACCTTACAGGATATCGCAAGGGTCAACTTCTTGGCAAGCCCTGCACAACTTTGAAATGTACGGGTTGCAAGGTATTTGGCAAGGGGCCGGGTAAGAAATGGTGCTCTTTGTATTCGAAGGGTAAGGTTCGCTCCAAGCGATGTCAGATTACGAACCGCGATGGCAAGATCATCGATGTCGTGAAGCAAGCCTCTTTGTTAAAAGATGAAAGCGGTAAGACGATCGGTGCCGTGGAGACGTTTACGGACATCTCTGAAGCCGTGAAGAAGGACCTGGAGCTTGACTCATTGCGAAAGATCCTGCGTTCCGAAGAGGGGTTTCATGGTATCCTTGGGAAATCGCCGGTCATGGAGCGATTGTTTGCCTTGATTGAAAACGCTGCCCGGTCAGACGCGCCTGTCGCTATTTACGGAGAAAGCGGTACGGGAAAGGAACTGGTGGCGGAGGCGATTCATGCCATCGGTGGAAGACGTAAGAAACCCTTTATCAAGGTCAATTGTGCCGCTCTGAATGAAAATCTTTTAGAAAGTGAACTGTTTGGTCACGTAAAAGGGGCTTTCACCGGTGCCGACAGTACGCGCGCAGGACGGTTCGAGGTCGCCCATGAAGGGGGACTGTTTCTGGATGAAGTGGGCGATTTACCAATCGCCACACAGGTTAAACTCCTCAGGGTCCTTGAGCAGAAAGAGCTCGAGCGAGTAGGTGATCACCGGCCTGTTCCCGTAGATGTAAGGGTTATTACGGCAACTCACAAAGATTTGGAAGCTATGGTTCGAGAAAAGACATTTCGAAAAGACCTCTTCTATCGAATCAATGTGATTCCCATCCATGTGCCGAGCCTCCGAGAACGAACAGAGGACATTCCGCTCTTGGCGAATTTTTTCTCCCGACGTGTGGCATTGAAGAGTTCGGAAGCCCCAAAAGCAGTGGGTACTGATGCCATGGAAAGTCTTCTCAAATATTCCTGGCCGGGAAATGTTCGTGAACTTCAAAGTGCCATCGAATATGCTTATGTGCTGTGCCAAGACGGGCGGATATGTCGCGAGCACCTTCCGCCGAAGGTCATTCAGGGCGGTTCCGGGAAGGATGCCATTGAAGTGGCTGCTCCCTACAAACTTCCGGGGAGGCTGTCCGAAAAAGAGGTTCTCCTGGAGGCACTGAAACGGGCTAAGGGCAACCAAACCGAAGCGGGGCGCCTTTTGGGAATAAGTCGGGTAACCGTGTGGAAGCGGATGAAAAAGCACGGGATAAAGATGGAAAAAGACCTCAATACGGTTTCTTAACCCCGGCGTCGGGCGAAACAAAAACGGGGAAGCAGGTGCGTTCTGGGCACCGCTTCCCCGTTGATATAAGCCAAGTATAGCTGTCTACGAGTTATCAGGGCTTAGGCCGTCACCTCTTGGCAAGAGTCGGATCCTTGATCGGCCCGCTCCCAATCCTCTATCTCTACACCTTCTTCCACGTCTTCCCAGCCGGTGATCATTGCCTTCAAGTGCGCCGTAATCGTCTCTCCGGTGGTGGTCATGTAGACGTGGACGATGATAAATGAGAAAATGGCAAATGCCCCGATCATATGAACGATGGCCACGACTTCGAGAGAGAGCCAAGGGATACCCCAGTCGGTCCAGGAATTATATCCCCAGTACAAAAAGCCGGTAATCATTTGGACCGGTAAGAGAATCATGGCCAAGCCGATATAGACCAGCCTCTGCAGTGGATTGTGTTTGGCGTTTCTCCTCTTTGGTACCGGATGCGGTTCTCCGTGGAATATCCCGTAAGCATAATAGCGAATTACCGCAAACATCTTTTTCGTCGTGGGGATGTAATGCTTCCACTCGTTGGTTGTAAATATCCAGAAGACGAAGAAAGCAAAGGCAATCAGCCATGTAAGGCCAGCGAAGTTGTGAACCGCCACCGCCGTTTCAAAACCGAGTAGCGTGTAAGATCCATGCGTTTCCAGACCGGTTACAAGCAATACAATGATTAAAAGCGTTTGCAGCCAGTGCCAGAACCGTTCGTATCGCGAATAAAGATATACGTTGACCATATTGTTTGCCATCTCTTATGCCTCCTTTCTATTCATGCCGGAAAAGATCCGAACGGCGGCATGGAGAACAACACCGATCAGTGAGCCGATGATCACAATCCAACCGAGTGTGTCGACGATGCCGCTGCCGTCGCGACCGGGCATGTAGAAACCGGCCAGATTGGCCAGCCGGCCTTCATTTCTGGTGTGACATTCCGTACATGAAACAACGTTGTCTTTCGGTGCCACCATGTGAGATATGGGAAACACATAGCTCGTTTCCACGAAATCGTATTCACCCGAGAAGGGCAGGTTCACATAGTCCATGCCGTACTCGATGGCTGAAGCCCAGTCCCATCCCTTCCAATAGGCCGCTTTGTCGTCTTTACCCTTTGGAAAAAGATGAAGGATCGTCATGTTCTTGTTTACCTTGTCGTAGGGCTGTCGGCCGCGATGAACCTTGAACGGAAAAATGCGTGACTTGGGATCGTCTTTGCTGCCCATGGGACGATTCAGTGCCACCGGCTTGCTCGGATCGATCGTGTCCTTAACGGTGAGATGCTCCAGGGCACCGTTGTACCAGAAGTATTCGGGTTTCACGTCTTTCGCCCATGTCATGTCACCCTTTTTCGTGAAGTAGATCGGCTTTCCCAGTTCACCCTTGACCTTGTAAGGTTTTCCGTCCTTCTTCTTGCCTGCCGTGGACCAGTCCCACCACATTTTGGTTGGATTGATTCGAGCGAAAGTCGGAATGTGACAGCTTTCGCACGCCACTTTGTCCGTATGGTCGTTGGCCTTTGCATGTTCCTCGTGAGGGGAGCTGGTATGACAGGACTCACAGGATATTTTCGATGCCAGGTCATCTTCGATCAGGCTCTTTCGTTCCTCCACGGCAGGCGTGGTGTACACCCTTCCGGCAATGTCGTGAAGTTTAGTAGAGTGACACCGGACACAGTCAAAATTTTGGCCGTCGACGCCCATGTGAACATCAAGTTGTTTGTTTGGTTTGGTTAAAGAGGAATCCAGGTCACCGTGTTTGACGCCATCGCCACCGCCCCCGTAAAAATGGCAGGTTCCACAATTCTTCCGTGACGGCCGGGCGACACTTTGCGCCACCTTGTTGTAATCCGGTGGCAGGTAGGTCTTCTGGTTTCCTTTAAAGACCTTGGGTTCTTTTACCGGATAGCCTGCTCCTGCAGGAAATTTCTTGTAAGTTCCCGTCTGTTCATGACAGACGAGGCAATCCACCTTGGTCTGGTCCGTAAAATCGAAATCCTTGTCTACCCATCCGTATCCGGCATGACAGGATGTGCAACGAGCCTCGTTGCTTTGGATGTTCACTCAGAAGTTGTTGATGGAGAGCCCGCCTTTTCCCAACTTGGCACCTTTTTCCGTTATGGGGTCCATCCACGTCCAGTGTATGGTTTTGTGAAACTGAAGCGCTGCCTGGTTGTGACATGAGAGGCAGGCTTTGGTCACCTCAGGGCCGGATTTAAATTCCTTCTGCAAGGCCTCATGTTTTGAGTGTTCCGCAGTAATCCACGATTCTTTATCCTTGGTCGCCTGTTTTGCCATTTCTCTCCCCGGAGCCGTATCTTCAGTAGCTGCCGGTAGAGTGCCAGGCCATATCAGAACAGTCATGATTGCCAGGATGACGGCCCAAAGAATCGCACGGGAAGCGGTTGAGACCATAATCAAGGGGTTCGCCCTTTCCCTCTTTCTGATTGCCATCTTGTTCCTCCTTTTGGAATTTACTGGTTTAAGCCTACTGTAGCTGTAACTGCCGTAATTGTTATTTTGGCAAGGAATATACCAACAATCGGCAAGCATAAATGTTATAATAACTTCATAAGGTTATAGGTTTTGGTGTTTTTTCAAGACACCCGGAATTGGGAAACAGGATTAATGTCCGTTAACAATATTAACACCTCAACGGTTCGACACCACTTTTCTAATGAGAAATCTGAAGCCGCTGCCTTTTGTGTTTGATGAGACAATCCGATGGCCTGAATTCTTGATGATATCTGAAAGATCCCCCCTCGTTTCCTCGTCAGTGCAAAAAACCTCCAGGAGCTCACCTTCGTTCATGGCTGAAAGCGCTGCTTGAACCTTTAGGAAGGTTATCGGGGCAAGTAAATCACTTAAATCGAGGCTCTCGTCTGGTCTTTTTCTCATGATCTTTCCTCAAGCTGTCTTGACAAAGGGTTCTGAACGATGGTCGGCAGTCTTACCTTTTCGTCGTCACCATCGTGTTTCACACGGATCGATGCCTTGGGTAGCGACATGGGCGTCGTCCATAAGTCCGAAGTGATCACCCGGATTAGTTCCAGGACGCCAGTTGATTATAGCGACAAGTGTGCCACCGTGGCATTTCCTGGCATAACTAACTGACATTCGTGCGATATCAACTTCTTGGCGAGTCTATGTGTACTACCCCGGAAAGTTAACGCCTGTTAATATTGTTAGCACCCGGAGGGGTTTATATTGATAGGAAACGAGATGTGAGATAGGATGTGCCACCTTAATCGGGAAGTCGTTTCCGGGAACGGAGCAGCCATGCCTTACAAGGTTGATGAAGAAATACTGAAGTTGGCCACCAGGTGTGGAAGAAACTTCATGTGTTTATCTGACGACTCCCCAGATATTTGTGGGCTTCTGCGAGCCGTGGGTACCCAACTCGTTATAACGAACTGCACCGAGCATTGCGCGATGTGTCGGTACTGCCTTCCTTTCAACCCTATCGAATCTCAGGGTAAAACTGAGTCGTTTTGCACTTGTCCAGTCAGAATAGAACTATACAAGCGCTACGGTATCTAATACCCCTATATCATGAGGGCGATTTGCCCGGCGGACCAACAGTTCGGCATAATCTACTATAGCCTCGACGAGAGGAATCTTTATTTTGCCCTTTTGTACAGTACAAATGCCATTGGTGATGAGGGAGCTGAACTGGCAAGCAGTCTTGCCAAATCTATAGGTGAAGGCCTGCCCACCCGTCATGCTGATGCGTAATTGCACTCAGACAATAAATATATTGATTTGGTATAGTTTGTGCTTATAATGTTGATGACATTATTTACGATTTCTGACGAACAACCCATAAGGCCACTTCGCTGGTAAAGTGGGGGGCTGACTGTGGAGGAGATCCGGTTTGGCTCGCCAAGCAAATAACTTCATTTTAGCATTCGGATTTGTCTTGTGCATAATTGGGCTTACTTCCAACATTGCACAAGCTTGTTCGCCGCCATGTGAATTATGGTGCAACGAAGGAAGTCGGGGGGTAAATGAACTCAAGGGGCCTCACGATTGCTGCGAGGATGTTAATGAGGCATCCTGTGGGATTTTTGCAAGCTGTTGTTCGAAATCGTCTGCTTTAGTTGTTTCCCGGCTTTCAAAAGTAGAGGTTCGGCAATCTGATACGTCGACAATCAACGAAATCCAACTGATTCTCACCACTGATTTTTCTTTTAAAAATGGTAGCTTGGTTCAGCCATTAGCTACCGGACTCCGCGTCTCCCTTTTCCTCAAGAATAATTCACTGCTCTGTTAACCCGCTTCTACTTCCATACATTGGCCGCATACCGGGGTAACATTTAACGAGGGAAAACCCGGCTCGGGTGCGGACGCACTCACTCTAACAACAATTCCAGGAGGTCTGAGGAAGAATGAGCAATTTCGGACAACTGTCAATACTATTGGGACTGATCGCCATATGCGTATCCTCCGTGAGTTACTTTGCGCTGAGTTACAAAAGGGACAACACGACATTCAGAAATACTGCGAGGTACAGTTTCATTGCATTTGCCGCACTGATCACTGTCGCTTCGATGCTGTTGATGCGTTCCATACTCAACCACGAATTCGTCTATAGCTACGTGACGGCATACTCATCTCGTGACCTCCCCCTGATATACCTAATCAGTTCCTTTTGGGCAGGCCAGGAAGGCAGTTTTTTGCTTTGGGTACTGTTGGGGGCCTGGCTTGGAATTGCCCTCATCTACAAAGCCAAAGACATGGAGCCCCAAGTAATGGTTATTTATAATCTAACCAACGTCTTTCTAACGATTTTGTTGATCAAGCAGAGTCCGTTCAAGATGCTTGCTCTTGCCCCGCCGGATGGCAATGGAATGAATATGCTGTTGCAGGATCCCTGGATGGCTATCCACCCGCCGGTAGTCTTTTTGGGTTACGCTGCATTTTCGATCCCCTTTGCCTTTGCAATCGCTGCGCTTTGGCGAAAAGATTACGACCAGTGGATAAAGCCCGGATTGCCGTGGACGGTATTTGCTTTTGTGAGTTTGGGGGCCGGCATTATCATAGGAGGCTATTGGTCTTACAAAGTCCTGGGCTGGGGTGGCTACTGGGGCTGGGATCCCGTGGAGAATGCGTCCTTGCTGCCTTGGTTGGCGGGCATGGGGCTCATGCACGGTATGGTTCTGCAAAAGGCAACGAACAAGCTGCGCAAAACCAATTTTGTTTTAGCTATTTTTTCGTTTATCCTGGTAATTTATTGTACATTTCTTACGCGATCAGGAGTTTTGGCAGATTTTTCAGTCCACTCCTTTACGGATTTGGGCATTACCGGCTGGTTAGTGCTCTTCATGGCCATCTTTATAGTGATTTCTCTATATCTCCTGTTAACAAGGGCCAAGGAAATACCCGGACCTGACGGAGAAAAGAGTCTACCTTTCTTTTCCAGAGAATTCGGCATTATTACTGCCATCGTTATTCTTTGTCTTTCTACTGTCATAACCGGCCTTGGGACATCCGCACCCCTAATCACCAGAGCCCTCGAAAACGCCTCAAAAGTCTCAACCGATTTTTACGTAAAAACAAATCTCCCCCTTGCCATTCTCATAGTCTTATTGTTGAGTTTTGTTCCCTTGATGAGATGGGGGAGGAATCATGTTTCAAAAATTGCCCCGAAACTGGTGTGGGCCTTAATAGGGGCTATACTAACGGGATCAGTTGTTCTCGTGAAAGGTTACCCGGGAATAGGCATATTACTGCTGGCATTGTGTGCCGGTGCTGTCGCTGCGATGAATCTGGTTCTTGCATTAAAACTCGGAAAAAAGAAGCTCTCTATTTCCGGCGGCGCTGTCGCGCATTTAGGTGTCGGTTTGATGTTCGTCGGGATTGTCGCATCCTCCGTCTATGACCAATCTGAAAAGGTTTCACTTTCGCAAGGTGGGATCGGGAGTGTCTTGGGATATGATATCAATTTTGACGGTCCCCAGGTGACCGAGGAACCGAAAGGCATCCGCTTGCATCTCCCCATGGAGGTAAGAAAGGAAGACGCCCAATTCACTGCATTACCGAATATTCGATCTGAACGAACTCGCAATGGCCAGATAAAGCGTTTTGTGCATCCTCACATTCAACGCGGTTTACTGTCTGACTTATACATTTCACCAGTAGATTTCAACCCCGGTGAAAGACAATCATTGAAGCATCTCGACCTGAAAAAGGGAGAGAAAATTCAGGTTGGAGATTATGAATTGGTGTTCACGGCTTTTGACGTATCAAAAGGAATGGGCCAACAGGAGTCGAAGGAATTGAGCGTAGGAACGAATATTCTTGTGTCTTATAAGGAGCAAGACCCTGTAGAGCTCAAACCGGTCATAACAATTGGAGGGGAGCATCAACATGGCGGCCCATTGAGTCGGGTAAAATTGCCTGGACCCGATGACGCCTATGTGACGCTTGAGAGTTTAAATGCAGGTGCGAAGACCATCCACCTCGACTATCAAGGCCCGAAAAAGGACCTTGAAGAAAAAGATAACTTGCCCTCCGTTATTGCAGAGGTGAGCATCAAGCCTGGAATGACTGTCCTGTGGCTGGGGACGTTCTTGATGCTTTCCGGCGGTGTGATCGCGACCGCCCGGCGATGGGACAAATAAGAAGTGCTCAGCTTGAATGGCAGCCAGCAAGAGGCCATTGCAGAAGTAAACTATGCAGTCAGACTTTGT
>CAZHHS010000013.1:0-9391 GCA_964532395.1 uncultured Desulfobacterales bacterium
GCCCTGCGGAGACAGTCACTTCCATTTGCCATTCCACCTGAAGGGCGAACGGCGTGGGACTTGCCGGGTTCTTGGTTACCGGGCTCATTCTCAGCCCCATTCCGGCCAGACGGTCCGTAGCCAGCTGATAGGTTTCTTTCGCACTCCTGGCGTCCCCGGTGGACGCAGCGGAACGCGCGTCGATTGCCGCGATGTGGACCCTTTGTTTTTCCCAGGCACGAAAGCTCTCCTTGGTAAATGGAAGCGGGTGGGCGACGTCCTCGACGGGAACCCGTGGCTGGTGGCGCAACACCGAATCGGCGAACATGCGGAGCCAGTAGGGACGCAGCGCGTCTCTTCGTTCTTCAAGAGACCACCGAATGTAGATGAGCGGGGTAAAGCCGGCCAGCTTTTCCATCTCAGTATTATCCATGGGCCTCACCACCTCGGCTAATCGCTGGTTCAAGAAACCCAACTCCACCATGAGGGCAAGCAGATGAGGACCTTCACTTTTAGCGGCCTCCATGAGGTTCCGGACGAGGTTGGGGCCAAACGTCATACCGATATCCAGCAGATAATTATGCATAAATTCGTCGTACGGGTGGTCCTTGAGATAATCGAGGCCGGATTCAAATTCCGTAGCCTCAACCGGCACGGGGGCAAACGACCCGGTCCCCAGATCGGTCCCCTGGTGCTGGAGTTCATATTTTATCATGCGGCCTCCTTTTCCGAGCAGATCTTATGAAACACCCTTGGTAGAGGATATACGCCGCATTGTCAACGACCGGAGGCACTCGGAAAGCGGAATTGTCGGGGGAGACTGAAGCGCTTCTTTAGCGCTATATTCCCACGGTTTGTCCCCTCAAATGCTCGTTGACAGGGTCGACCAATACTGCTATCACATCTAAAATTTGAATGGGGTAAGGAGCGGGCATGCCTGATTTTTCAGAAGTTTTTGGTAAATATGAGGCATTGGTAGCGGAAGTCGACAAGATTTTTCAAGGCGTTAAGGATGCCCACAGCGAATGTGTGAGCTGTGAGATTCACTGTTCCGACTGTTGTCATGCCGTATTCGACCTGACGCTGGTGGAGGCGGTCTACATGAGCGAACGGTTCAGAAAGTCTTTTGGCGAAAAGGAACGGGAACCGATCCTGGACCGTGCGGAAACGGTGGATCGAAAATACTATCAGATCAAGAAGAAACTGCAAAAGATGCACATCGACGAGGGGAAGTCGCCCGATGAGGTCCTGGCTGCCCTGTCCCAGGAAAGGGTTCGCTGCCCGTTGCTGAATGCGGAAGATTTATGTGACTTGTATGAATGGCGGCCCATTACCTGCCGGGTGTATGGCATTCCCACGGCTATTGGGGGAAAACCCCATATCTGCGAGCACGCGAAGTTTCACGAGGGAACATCCTATCCCACAGTAAATCTCGACAAAATGAACGATCGGCTTTTTGCGCTTTCCCGAGAGTTGATAGAACAAATCGGTGCAAAACATGAAAAGATGCGGATGAGCCTGGTCCCCCCTTCGGTGGCCTTGATCACCGAATATGACGATAAATACTTCGGCATCGAATGAAGCCGCGGCAATAGAGATAAATAAAGCCTATGAGAAAGTTATCACCGGAAGAACAAGAACGAAAGAAGGCCATCTTCGACGGCATGTCCCCGCGGAGGCGAGCGCACATCCTGAAAAAAGAGGGCTACGACGAATGGGATCCCTTTATGGAACCCAAAGATCCCATTGATATACGGAAGGATCAAACCCAACGCACCGCTCTCGACCTGGCCCGGGAGTTCCTGGCAAACTGGGAGGAAGATACTTACAGTAATGCCTTCGGGCAAGGGGTTTGGGAAATCTGTTTGGGCATTATGAGTGATGACGATCGGTTCAAAGGAATGTACGAATTTTCTTGCTGGTATCGGGACGTTTTGAAAGCAGAGGAATCGGACTGACATTTGAGCCGATGCAGCACCGTCTGCTCAGCTCCGAAGGGATTCTCCTCCGGTCACATACGACGAAGCGGACGCCGATAAGGGTTCGCGCAAAAATAACTTCACAGAATGGGCGCTCGGATTTGGTTCGGATTTGGCTGATCCGATTGAGCAAAATCGCAGGCATAGCAGGCTATGTCGAGGTTTTGCGAGTGAGGTATCGGGCAAAGACGAGCGGAAGCCGAGATGGCAAAATGTGAAGTTATTTTTGCGCGAACCCTAAGTATCAAGCCGTCTCCTCCCGGGCGGCTTGCGGTGTTTTTGGCGGCTGGATCATGAACGAAGATCTCAGGAGTCTCATAAACGACGCCCTTGCGCGCGGGGAGGGGAAAATGCCCCCAGGAGAGCTACTGACGGGGGTTTCCCGGCTGGCCCGCGCCGATCGGGCCGTCGTCAGGCAAACGATTAGAGATATGATTGCCGCCGGCGATTTAACCTACACATGCTTGGGCGGAACCAACTTTCTGGAGTCCTCCTTTGACCGGCCGATCCGTCTGACAGACCACATCATCGTCAAACCGCCAGACAAGTCGTATTCGGCGGAACCGGGAGACGTGGTCATTAACATCCGCACCGGATCCGCCTTCGGTACGGGTGCCCATCCCACAACGCACCTGATGGTGTGGGCCTTGGATCGCCTTTTTCATGATCGTCCGTCGATGCTACCCGCCGGTCCCTTACGAGGTCTGGACATCGGCACGGGGTCGGGTATCCTGGCCATCGCGCTCGCCTGCTTGGGCGTCCCGGAAGTAGTGGCCACCGATGTGGACCCCTGTGCCGTGTGGGAAGCCCGACATAACATAAGCGCCAGCCGGGTGGAACAACAGGTCCGGATTACCGATAGGGCTTTCAGTACGCTGAATCGACAATTTTCGCTTATTGCCGCCAATCTGTCGGGACCCACGCTGGCCGACCTGGCCCCCGCCCTGAAACAAAAAGCGGCCTCCGAGGCGATTCTGATTATTTCCGGGTTCCGGGACGATCTTCTCGCCGCCCTCATGGATAGGTTTGGCGGGCACGGCTTTGCCATGGCCGGTCAAACAACCCTGCAGGGGTGGGCTTGCCTGGTTTTTAAAAAAACCGAGCCATGAAAGAGGCGAGCAAACAACAGGAATGAGGCACAAATGGATTTTCAAAACTGCACGAGAAACAGGTATGGAAAGTGTGATATTCCCGCCAATACCGTTCAGCGGATCAAAGAGGGATTCTCCCGATTGGGACTGACGCCTGAATATGCACCGGTAAGCCTCTCTGACAACATTCACTGGGGACGGGCCTGGATCGATGCCATTCGAATCGTCTGTAACGGCAAGGGCGTCACCCCGGAGCTGGCCCAGGCGAGTGCATATGCCGAACTGGCGGAACGATTCAGTGCCGGGCTTTTCTATCCGGTCTTCGAACAGGAGGTCAGATTTAATGTGCCCGCACTCTATAACCAAGCCACTGCCAGATTTCTAAACCACGAATGGATGGACGGATATCGCCACGCCCACCAGGACGACTTGGACCATCCACTGAAAATAGAAGACCTGTTGGCCAACGAGACCCGGTTGACCCGGGAAGATATCGGGGAAATCAAGGATAGCCGCATGGCCCATCACTGGGTGGACGGAATATCGTTGATTTCCGGTGACACGATCCAGGTCCCCATCAATTTCGTCACCTACATTCATGCCTCCAACGGCATCGCCGCCGGCAATACGCTGGAAGAAGCGCTCATACAAGCCTCGTGTGAAATTTTTGAACGCCACGCGCAAATAGAAACCATTCGCCCCGAGAAGGTGGTACCGTCCATACGCCTCGATTCCGTGGAAAACGAC
Organism: uncultured Desulfobacterales bacterium; assembly: GCA_964532395.1. Taxonomy (GTDB): domain Bacteria; phylum Desulfobacterota; class Desulfobacteria; order Desulfobacterales. The sequence goes on from CAZHHS010000013.1 coordinate 3,797, forward strand.
GGCATACGGGAGATGGTTGACTTCTATGAACGGAACAATGTAGCGGTAATCATCAAGGACCTCTCCTTTGACGGCCTTTTGCCGGCGCTGGGGGCCTTTTTCATCAATAGGAACTTGAAGTCTGATCGGCTGGAGCACAAAATATTAATACCGGCGGTATCTTTTAATTTGGACGAAGCCCTTTCCCGCTGTTTCACCGAAGGCATGCAGGGCCGAGATACCCTGCTGACACCACGGCCCCAGCTGGACAGACCGGTGGTTCACCGATCTCAAGTCGATAATTTTTACTTGTTGATGAAATGCGGGATTTCCTTGAAAGATATTTCATTCCTTGAAGAGGGGGAAACGAAGCCCTATCAAAATAGACCGGCAACGGATATCCTTTCCGAAATCGAACAAGTCAAACGGATATGCCGGCACCTGGATACGGATTTAATCCTCCTGGATCAAACCCATCCGATATTGGATTTTCCGGTGGTTCGGGTGGTGATGCCTCGGATATCCGATTTCTTGCCCTTTTTAAAGCCGGACATCCTGATATCGGAAGCGACCAAACCGTCTGCTCAGTGGCGGGGCGAGGAGTTTGCGCCGGTAATGCAGAGTTTTTTCCGATCCTGAAATCGCTCCATTTAGCAATGGTCTACGAATTGACAACAGCGCCACGGTCTGATAATTTTCTCATCAATCTTTAACCTTTAACTGCTGGAAAGGAACGAGTGTATGAGTGAAGAACCGAAAAGGCCCCAAACCACGAGGGCCTATATAGAAGAACAAGTCAGAAATCTTCAGAGCAATCCGGAGTGCGGGACCACCCACTATAATCTGGCCATCGGTCTGATCAACGAAGGCAAGTATGACGAAGCCGTCGAGGAGCTTCGGGCGGCCATCGATAGCTCCCCCAGCCTGGGGGAGGCTTATGTGGCACTGGGTGGTATCCATTTTCACAGGGGGGATATGCAGGCATGCCTCAGGCTCAACGAGCAGGCCATCAAGATAAGACCGAAGTTGTGCCAGCCCTACGGGAATATCGGGTTTGCTTATGTGCAACAAGGGGAGCCCGACAAGGCAGTCGAATACCTCGAGAAGGCGATTTCGATCAATCCGGAATTTATACAGGCCCACAGCACGCTGGCCAGCGCCTATTTCATGCAGGGACGGCTGGACGACTCTATTGCCGCATCGAAAAAGGCCCTGGAACTCGATGACAAATTCGCCATCGCCCACAACAACCTGGCACTCGCCTACCTGGAAAAGGGTGATTATAAAAAGGCGATTGAGCATTGCGATAAGGCGGTAGCGTACGGCTTCGAAGTTCCGGCGGAATTCCTCAAGGAGTTGGAACCGCACAGGTAATTCCCGGCATTGAAAAAAGACCCCAAAGCCATTTTTTTGGCACCCGCCGCACAGGGGTATGCTTCCGTCGATGATCGATTCCTGCGAACGCCGTTACGGGTTCACCGGAAGGAATTCACCGACGATCCCCTTCTTACGCCGACCTATGGCCACTATTTCGAAGGGATTCGGGATGTCATTTTCCGCAGTGGTGGCAAACAACTGTGTGCGGCGGCGACGACCCAAACGGGCAAACAGATTTCTCCCGCCGATATAGCAGAAGTCCGAATATATGCCGAAAAACACGGCAGCGATTATCATCCGGCCCGAATTGAACTTTTCCTAGCCGATGGCAACATGGCTAGATTTGTCATGAATGTCGCCGTCACCGAGAGGGGAAGGGAAAGATTATATCGGGAGTTCGATGTACTGAAACGGCTGAACCGAAAAGACGCCGCCGCCGGCACGTCCTTCTTGCCGGTGGTCTACTTTCAAGATGAGACGGGTGGTCCCCGCCGGGCGGATCACTCCCCGGGTACGGACCCGCCCGTCATGGTCATGTTCCTGGCGGACTGGTTCCAAGGGTATCACGAGTTTCACCTTTCCGTGGAGAAAGGAGCGGGGCACCCCCTTGGACTCGTTGTTTGGAACCCGGATCGCCCAACACGGTTTTTGTCGGACACCCAAGCCGCGGCCACTTACGCACAAGTTGCCCGGATACTAACGGGCTATTATGATACCCGAAGCTTTCAACAGATCTTTCCGTGGCACCACGCCGCCGGAGACTTCGTGGTCCGCATTCGCCCCGAGGCCAGCGAGGTCCGATTGGTGACAGCCAGGCAGTATGCACCGATGGTGGAGGGCGTAAGCGTTTTCGATGCCCTGCTCTTTTTTCTGTTGAACCTGTCTTTGAGGACCCGACTGGATCGTCTGGACGGCGTGGGAGACGTGGCCTGGGCGGCGGACGGATGCGTTGCCGCCACCCTTTCGGGATTCTTGGAAGGGCTAACCCTCGACCGGGCAGACGTCAAGGACTTCATCTCCTACGCAAAGGAAACCGGTCAAGCGGGTCTCCAGGACCGCTTCGCGGCCCTGGTCGACGCATGCAGTACCGACGCGCCGGATATACCGGTCATCCGGAAGCATTTAAACAGACACATCGCCGTGTTTCACGAGGCCATTCAGCACATTTTGTTTTCCCCAAATGGTGATGGGTATTACGGATAATATCCACTGGCCGGTCCCAGCAACCCCCCGTTTCCAGCCTCTTTTTTTATTGACAAAGCACTCAAATAAGTTTATAGGCAGGGCTTGCACAAGCGTCTATCTGTCTGCAGAAAGTCCTGTTAGGCGAGAATAAGTGTAGATTTACCGGACAGTTTCTGGTTTTGCACAAAGGCGATTTTAGATGGGGAGGAGGTGAGCGTCGGCATATTTTTCGTTAGGGGATAATTTGGGTACAGCTTGTACCGCGTGAGTTCACATATTTTAAGAGAATGGAGGTAGGATAATGGGATTTAAGCATGAAACACCTCTACTGGACGAGTTGGAAACAGGGCCGTGGCCGAGCTTTGTGACCGATATCAAGCGGGAAGCGGAGTCCAGGCAGAAAAACGAAAAGAACATCGAATACCAGATTCCTCAAGATTGTTGCGAGGATCTTCTGGGGGTTTTGGAACTCTCTTTTGAGCACGGCCGGACCCACTGGAAGCACGGCGGTATCGTCGGCGTGTTCGGTTACGGCGGCGGCGTTATCGGTCGGTATTGCGACCAGCCGGAGATGTTTCCCGGTGTCGCCCACTTTCACACCATGCGTGTAAACCAGGTCATGGGCCATTACTACACGACGGATTATCTGGAGAAACTTTGTGACCTGTGGGAACGACGGGGCAGCGGTATTACCAATATGCACGGCTCCACCGGTGACATTATTTTCATCGGTACAACGACGGTACAATTGGAAGAAATCTTCTATGAGTTGACCCACAACCTCGGGCAGGATTTAGGCGGCTCCGGTTCGAACCTGCGGACACCTTCCGACTGCATGGGTCAGTCCATGTGTGAATACGCCTGCTACGATACGCAGGAGATCTGCTATCAGTTGACCATGGAGTATCAGGACGAACTCCATCGGCCGGCATTTCCCTATAAATTCAAGTTCAAGTTCGATGGGTGCCCGAACTGCTGTGTGGCCTCCATCGCCCGGGCCGATCTTTCCTTCGTCGGGACCTGGAGAGACGATATCCGCATTGACCAAGAAGCGGTAAAGGCCTATGTGGGCGGCGAAATTGTTCCCAACGGCGGCGCTTTCAAGGGTCGTGACTGGGGGCCCTTCGACATCGAAAAAGAGGTCGTCAACCTGTGCCCCACCCAGTGTATGGCTTGGGACGGGAGCAAACTGGAGATCAACAACCGGGAGTGCACCCGCTGCATGCATTGCATCAACGTTATGCCCCGGGCGTTGCGGATCGGAAAAGACACCGGTTGTACCATCTTGGCCGGCGCCAAGGCCCCGATTCTGGATGGTGCCCAGATGTCGACGTTGCTGGTTCCCTTCATCAAGGTGGAGCCACCCTACGACGAAATCAAGGAAAAGGTCATCGAGCCGATTTGGGACTGGTGGATGGAAGAAGGCAAGAACCGGGAGCGTCTCGGCGAGCTGATGAAGCGACAAGGCTTCCAGAAGCTGCTGGAAGTGACCGGATTCGACGCCATCCCGCAAATGGTCCAAGAACCGCGGTCCAACCCCTACATCTTCTGGAAAGAAGAAGAAGTTCCGGGCGGCTTTGACCGTGACATTCATGAATACAGAAAATGGCACCAGAGATAGGAGGTGACGCCAATGGCTTTTATTTCATCAGGATATAATCCCGACAAACCGATGGAAGACCGGATCACGGATATCGGGCCCAAGTATTACGAAGATTTCTACCCGCCGGTCATCAAGAAAAACAAGGGTAAGTGGCTTTACCACGAAATCCTGGAACCGGGAATTTGTGTTCACGTCGCCGAAAGCGGCGATGAACTCTACACCATTCGATGCGGCGGGTGTCGAATCATGAGTGTCTCCCACATCCGGGAGATCAATGAGATCGCCGACAAGCATTGTGACGGCTATGTCCGGTTTACCACCCGGAACAACATCGAATTCATGGTGGACGACAAGAATAAGGTGGAGCCCCTGAAGAACGATCTGCTCAGCCGGAAACAGCCGGGCGGGTGCTTCAAGTTCCCGATCGGCGGAACGGGTAACGCGATCACCAATATCGTCCACACCCAGGGCTGGATCCACTGCCACACGCCGGCGACGGACGCCTCCGGTACGGTCAAGGCCACGCTGGATGCCGTGTTCGACGAGTTTACGAACATGAGACTTCCTGCAAAGATGAAGATCTCCATGGCCTGTTGTCTCAACATGTGCGGCGCCGTGCATTGCTCCGATATCGCCATTTTGGGATATCACCGGAAACCGCCGATGCTGGATCATGAGTACCTGGACAAGATGTGCGAGATCCCTCTGGCCGTGGCGGCCTGTCCCACGGCGGCCATCAAGCCGGCCAAGGTGGAGGTCAACGGCCAAATGCTCAAAAGCGTTTCGGTCAAGAATGAACGCTGCATGTTCTGCGGCAACTGCTACACCATGTGTCCGTCCATGCCGCTGGCCGACACCGAAGGCGACGGTATCGTCCTCATGGCGGGAGGAAAGGTCTCCAACCGCATCCACGCACCGAAGTTCTCCAAGGTCGTTGTTGCCTTTATCCCCAACGAAATGCCGCGCTGGCCGAAGATGACGGAAGCGATCAAGAAGATGGTAAATGCCTACGAGACCAACGCCAACAAATATGAACGACTGGGAGACTGGGCCGAGCGGATCGGTTGGGAAAAATGGTTCGAGGTCTGTGACCTCCCCTTTACCCATCATCTGATTGACGATTTTCGGGATCCTGCTTACTACACGTGGCGCCAGACCTCGAATTTCAAGTTTACGAACGCAATCAAGTAGCCTGTAGGCGGAAAAAGAGGATCAAAATGGACGAAGATGCAGCAAAAAAAACCATCGTAGAAAACCTGGAAAAGAAAAAGGGCAAATCCAAATTCTATCTCAAGGATTTCTACAAGATGTTCCCGGACGAAAAAGTGCGGGACGTAAAGAAGTTGGTCAACAAGATGGTTGGCGAAGGAACCCTGGAGTATTGGTCAAGCGGGAGTACCACCTTGATCGGACTCAAAGGGGGCGGTAAACAGCATGCGGGAGAAGGTGAG
>CAZHHS010000013.1:9491-19316 GCA_964532395.1 uncultured Desulfobacterales bacterium
AAGGGGCCGGACTTTATTGATGCGGGCTGGCTGGCCCTTGCGGCCGGCCGGCCCTGTCATAATCTCGACTCTTTTCTTATATCCCCCGAAATAATCCGGTCGTCGTTTATTTCTAACACCTCGGGTGCGGGCATATCGGTCATCGAGGGAAATCGCGGCCTCTTTGACGGACTCGACGTGGATGGAACCACCAGCACCGCCGAACTGGCAAGGCTTCTCCGCACACCGGTGGTATTGGTGGTCGACTGTACCAAGAGCACCCGAACCATAGCGGCGATCATCTTGGGATGTATCCATTTCGATTCCGACGTAGACGTCGCCGGGGTCGTCTTGAACCGCATCGCCGGTTCTCGACACGAATCCGTCATCACCGCCGCGGTCGACCGATACTGCCATGTGCCGGTCCTTGGGGTCCTACCCAAACTCAAGGAGAACGTCTTCCCTGAGCGGCACATGGGACTGGTACCGACACCCGAACATCAGTGGGCCACCCAATCACTCGACCGGGCCGCCCAAGTGGCGGAACAACACCTCGATTTGGATGGTCTCCTCGCCATCGCCGAACAGGTTTCGGACTTACCGCTTCCCCACACCGGTCCCGTGGGTCGATCGCCGATCGACCTTGGAACGGCCGCCTCCCACGCTCCCGAACCCAACAGACCGAACAGGTCGCAGTCGGACGGCTCCCCTTCCCCCATCGGCCAAACGCGCATCGGGGTCATCCGGGACGCCGCCTTTCAATTCTATTATCCGGAAAATATCGAAGCACTGGCGCAGGCGGGTGCGCAAGTGGTGGAAATCAGCGCGCTGACCGATCATCGCCTGGACCACCTGGACGGGCTGTACATCGGCGGGGGGTTTCCCGAAACCCAGGCCGAAGGCCTTGCCGCCAACGAGCCGTTTCGCCAGGCATTGTGTCGTTTGGCTCAGGCCGGACTCCCGGTATATGCGGAATGCGGAGGACTCATGTACTTGGGAGAGAGACTGGTTCTGGACGGCCGGGCCTATCCGATGGTAGGGCTCTTACCGGTGGTTTTTGGCTTTTCCAGACGTCCCCAAGGCCATGGTTATACGGTGTGTGAGGTGGAACGGGAAAATCCCTATTTTCCCGTCGGCAGCCGGATCCGGGGGCACGAGTTTCATTACTCCACGGTCCTCAGCTGGAAGGGAGACGCACGCGACCTGGCCTTTCGGATGGACCGGGGTCAAGGCATCACCGAACTCCGGGATGGTATTTGCTATCAAAATACGCTGGCCACCTATGTTCACATCCACGCCCTGGGAACCCCCGGCTGGGCGGCAGCCCTGGTACGGACCAGCCACGCGTGGCGCGCCGCCCGACAACCCAATCGCTAGTCTACTGTCCCAGCAATTCCTTCTGAGTAAACGTTTTCGAGATTTCTAAGTTCACGGGAGGCCCGTTTTGAACCCATAAAAAACGGGCAAAGCGCTTCGTACTTTGCCCGTCTGATGATCCTCATTTGTCCCGAATACTTACTCGCGGGGATGACACTTGCTGCAAGAGATGGGCCCGGTCGGCTTTCCTTCCATCTTCAGTTCCTTATGGCACCCTTTGCAGTTCTCATGAATGGCTTCATAATGAAAGGCCTTCATCTTCTCGGCGTCACTCATGCTTCTTCTCTCGTCCGGTGAGGGCTTTGCTTTGCTGTGGCATCCGTCAGCATCACACTTTTGGACCGGATCGCCTTCTTTCCAGACGTTCTTTCCATCTTTAAAGACGTGATGGCAGTCTTTACAGGCGATACCGTAGTCCTCGGCATGCTTTTTGTGCGTAAACTCAACAATCGGCTTCCTGTGCTGCTTATACACATCTGATTTCAGTTCAATAACGTCCGGTACGTCCGCGGCACCCACTACTGAAAAGACAAACACCACACCTAACACGGCAGATCCAAGCGCCCATAACCAATGTTTCTTCATTTCCTACCCCTCCTCCTTCTTCTTAAAGAATTAAATAAAAACCCTTACGAAAATCGTTTTGGTTTACTCTCTAAGCAAAATACCTGTAACAAAACAGCTGCGCGCTGTCAAGGACAAAACCCGGCGGTGGATTTGGGCGCGGTTTGGCGGGAGGTCATTCAGCGTCCGCCGGTTCCGCTTCCTCGGTTTCCGTGACCTTCTTTTTTCCAAAAATCTTGGCGCCGAATATGCTGACTTCATAGAGGATGATCAGCGGACCGGACATCATCACCTGGGTAATGACATCGGGCGGGGTAAGAATCGCCGAAAAGGCAAAAAAGGTGAGAATTGCGTATTTTCTCTGCTTCCGCAGAAAGTGGGTGTCGACGATACCGAGTTTGGCCAAAAAGGTGATAAACAAAGGAAGTTCAAATACAATGCCGAAGGCAAACAGGAGCTTTGTGGAAAAGCCCATGTACTCTTTCACCGAGGGCAGTGGCTTGATGGCCTCCGACGCAAAGCCCATAAAAAACTTAAATCCGAAGGGAAAGACGACGAAATACCCGAAGAGTGCCCCACCGATGAAAAAGAGAGAGGAAAGGAAAACGATGGGCAACACCCACTTCTTTTCCTTATCGTAAAGCCCCGGCGCAATAAACATCCACAGTTGGTACATGATCACCGGGAGGGCAAGAAAGATGCCCGCTAAAAAGGCAACCTTCAAATAAGTGAAGAACGCCTCCGGAAGACCCGTATAGACCAGTTTTTCCTCCGGTGGCATGGCCGCCAGGAGGGGTTGCATGAGCAGACCGAAAAGTTGCTTGGAAAAACCGTAGCAGAGACAAAACCCCACACCGACGGCGATGAAACAGATGATAAGCCGTTTGCGAAGTTCCTCTAGATGAGAGGTAAAAGGCTGCTTACCATCTTCAGGCATCCCTGGCGGATCCTTTCTCCTTTCCTTCTCCTTCCTCGGTATCTCCTTCAGGAGGGGGCGCTTCCGATGCGGCGGTGTCGCTGGTCACGTCGTCGTCACTGGATCCGGCCTCACTTTCTTCCGACGGTGTGCCGCCGGTTTCCCCAGAGCCCTCGTTTTGCGGCTCTTGGACTCCCATCGAGGCGGTCCGCCCGGATACGGATTCCCCGGGCACAGATTCCCCGGATACGGATTGACGAACCCCCCGCTCAAGGTCTCCTTTGATTCCCTGAATGGTGTCTTTGGCCTCCTTGAAATCATTGTCGACTTCGATATTTTCTTTGAAATCCTGTGTGGCCTTCTTAAATTCAGCAATCCCCCGCCCCAGGGACTTGGCGATCTCCGGCAACTTTTTCGGACCCAGGACGATGAGGGCGATGGCCAGAATCAAGATGATCTCCGGCATTCCCATTCCGAACATGAATGACTCCTTATAAAAGCAGGTAAGATTGACAAGTTAACCTAAAAATTATAGCCGTATGCAACCGGAATGTCAAGGTCTATCGGCAGATGCCAAACAAGCGGAAATCCCTTCCGGACGTGTGAGACAAGACCACTATGTGCCGCCGGCCCGCCAAATTTCCGCCAAATTTCTGATTGACAACCGAGAGGTCCTTTTCTAGACTCCGCACACACCACACAGGAGGCCGTCAATGCATGGCCTCGTGCGGGGCGGCCTGCGCCCATGGGTCTTTTTTGCCGGAGTGGTGAAATTGGTAGACGCAGAGGACTCAAAATCCTCCGGGCCTTGCGCCCGTGTCGGTTCGACTCCGACCTCCGGCACCACAAGAGTTTACCTCCCGAGAGATCACTACCGTTTCAAGCAATCGGGTCGGCCGTATGGTCCGGCCTGGATGTCTGAAAATGCGGCCAAATGGTCCGCCCGTGCCGAAAAAGGCATTATCCATGAGCGTTTCATGGCTAACCACTTTGTAAGTTTGCTTTTTTTGCCTTGACAAGTCCCGCCAATTTGTGTATTTGGCACAGCATCATGGCGTTTGGGCTTTCTACCCAGTATTTGTTAACCTGTCGGACGATCAAAAAAGTAAACCTCGCATGAGTCTTAAGAAGCTACTTGCCGATAATCGATCCACCATCGTAGACAGGTGGCACAACATTGCCCTCCAAACTTACCCTGAAGAGAGTCAAGCGTTTTTCAAGAGAAAAGATCGGTTCGGGAACCCCGTCGGCCACACCCTTTCCGAGGGGCTCGAAGCGGCCTATGACGCATTGCTTGATAGTGCCGAAAACGAAGTGCTGACCAAAGCCCTGGACGGTATCATTAGAATCCGGGCTATACAGGAGTTTACGCCGTCTAAGGCCGTGCGCTTTTTGTTCGGCTTAAAGACCGCGATTAGGGAAACGTTGGGGCAAAAGCTTCGGGAAGGCCCCCTTTCCGAGGAGTGGGTCGATTTGCAGGCGGAAATCGACCATATGGCCCTGTTGGGATTTGACGTCTATTCGGCTTGTCGGCAAAACATTTACGACATCAGAGTGGAATCTGTGAAGCGACACACCTCGAGGCTGTTAAAGAAGGCAGGGTTGGTATATGAGTTTCCCGGGGATTCATCGGGTCAATCGGAGGTCCTCCAGGAAGGCATTGCCGACCTTGACAATGGCTAATTTTACACGGGAAGCGAGGGAGTATTAAATGAATGTCATACTGAGTCTTATCATTTCCGGTATTGCGATTTCTGGGCTGGTGGTGATCCCCCTGGTGGGCGTGTGGTTAGCACACCTGGAGACCCTCTTTGGAATCGTCATCCCCTATATTGCCGTCGCGATATTCTTTGTGGGTATGATTTACCAGGTAATCAAATGGGCTAAGTCGCCGGTGCCTTTTCGCATCCCGACAACGGCCTCCCAGCAAAAATCGCTTCCTTGGATCAAATACAGTTATGTGGACAAGTTGGACAATCCGTCCACCCGGCTGGGCGTATGGGGCCGGATGATCCTGGAGGTCTTGTTCTTCCGATCTCTGTTTAGAAACACGAGGATGGAGTTCAACACCGGCCAAAATGTCCGATACACATCGTCCAAATGGCTGTGGGTTTTCTCCATCGCCTTTCACTACTGTTTTCTGATCGTCTTTATCAGGCATCTGCGGTTTTTCACGCCCGAAAATCTCTGGTTCGTCACCCTCGTCGAGAACATCGACGGCTTCTTCGAGTTTTTTGTTCCTACGGTCTATCAAAGCGGCCTGCTCTTGGGAGCGGCCGTCACGTTTCTGTTATTGCGCAGATTGCTTATTCCCCAGATGCGGTATATTTCACTGCCGGCCGACTACTTTCCGCTCTTTCTCATCCTAACCATTGCGGGCACCGGCATTTTGTTGCGGTACGTACTGAAGACCGACATTGTCAGCGTCAAAGAGCTGACCATCAGCTTGGCCAACTTCAACCCGAAGATTCCCGAAGGAAATATCAATGTGTTGTTCTACATTCACCTTTTTCTGGTGAGTGTGCTTTTCGCTTATTTCCCTTTCAGTAAGTTATTGCATATGGGAGGGGTCTTTATGAGCCCGACCCGGAATCTGGAGAATAACAACCGGGCCGTCCGGCACATCAATCCATGGAATCCGAAAGTAAAACTGCACACCTATGATGAGTACGAAGATGAGTTTAGAGACAAAATGGTTGCCGCCGGACTGCCCGTAGAGAAACAGCCGGCGCCCAAAGAAGAAAAGGGAAAAGAATAGACCCCAAGTAAGGAGCGATCATGCCTAGGATACCGAAAGATTGGAACCTTCCCCAAGACCCTGGAGAATTTTTGAGTGATGTGGACCACACGCCCAAACCCCGGGTAAAGGGGTGGATGGATACCACTCCCGTAGAGATCAAACCGGGGATGCACTGTTATGCAGCCAAGCCGGCAAGACTCGAGACCGTTGATATGCCTAACCCTCGGGAATGGTCGGCAATGGACGAAGACTGGAAACTGCCGGAAGACTGGAAAGGGATTTTTCTGGACGGTATGAAGGATCGCTTGAGTCGATTTCGCACCTTCAAGCTGTTCATGGATATTTGTGTCCGTTGCGGCGCCTGCGCCGATAAGTGTCACTACTACATCGGTTCGGGGGATCCGAAGAATATGCCGGTCCTGCGAGCGGAATTGTTGCGGTCCATTTACCGACAGCATTTTACCACCGCGGGCAAGGTTCTCGGACCGATAGCCGGCGGGCGTGAGCTGAACTACGAACGGCTCAAAGAGTTGTGGTACTATCTCTACCAGTGCACGGAGTGCCGGCGTTGTTCCGTGTTCTGTCCTTACGGCATCGATACCGCGGAAGTCACCATCATCGGGCGGGAGTTGACCAACCTGCTCGGCTTAAATATTGACTGGATCGCCGCCCCGGTTGCCTTTTGCTACCGGACCGGCAACCACATGGGCATCCAGCCGCACGCATTCGTAGAAATGATTGACTTCTTCGTTGATGAAATCGAGGAGGTCACCGGCGTCCGGGTCAAGCCGGACTTCAATCGGAAAGGGGCGGAAGTCCTTTTTGTCACCCCTTCCGGCGATGTTTTCGGGGATCCGGGCACCTATACCTGCATGGGATATCTCATCTTGTTCCACGAGCTTCAAAGACAGGGACTCGACATTACCTGGAGCACATATGCCTCCGAAGGAGGGAATTTCGGCCTTTTTACCTCCAATGAGATAATGAAACGGTTGAACTCCAAGATGTATGCCGAGGCCAAGCGGCTGGGTGTGAAATGGATCCTCGGCGGCGAATGCGGGCACATGTGGCGGGTCGTCAACCAGTACATGGGTACGATGAATTTGGACCTGGCGGAGGGCAGTAAAATGGAGGAGCCGGTCTCTCCGCTAACGGGAACCAAGTTTGAAAATGCCAAATCCACGAAAATGGTTCACATCACCGAGTTTACCGCGGATCTCATTAAAAACAACAAGCTCAACCTCGATCCGAGCAGAAATGATCATTTGAAAGTAACTTTCCATGATTCCTGCAATCCGGCTCGAGGTATGGGGCTGTTTGAAGAACCCCGGTACGTTATTAAGAACGTGTGTAACAACTTCTACGAAATGCCTGAGAATACCATCCGGGAGCAAACGTTTTGCTGTGGCGCCGGATCCGGTTTGAACGCCGGTGAGGACATGGAGCTGCGAATGCGCGGTGGGCTTCCCAGGGCCAATGCGGTACGGTACGCCCACGAAAAGTACGGGGTCAATATGATGGCCTGTATCTGTGCTATTGACCGGGCGGTACTACCCGACCTGATGACCTATTATGTTCCGGAGGTAGACATCACGGGTATTCATGAATTGGTCGCCAACGCCCTGGTATTGGAAGGCGAAAAGGAAAAGACCGTGAACCTGCGCGGCGAACCCCTTCCGGGCAAGGAGGAGAGTGAATAATGTATGATGGAGGCAAAGTAATCACCGGTCTGATCATCGGCGTTTTCTTGTTGGCGTTTCCCCTCTGGTGGAACCTGGGCGCGGAAGAAAAAAAGCTGGATATCAAGCTTCCCAAGAAGGAAAAAAAGTGTGTTGAGCCCAACATGCGGCCGAACCACATGCAAGTGTTGGACCTGTGGAGAGATTCCGTTGTTCGGACGGCCAACCGATATTACATCAACGAAAATGGCAGAAAGTTTGAGATGAGTCTGCAGAAGACCTGCATGAGCGAAAATTGCCATGCCAGGAAAACGGAATTTTGTGATCAGTGTCACGATTATACGGCGGTAGAACCCTACTGCTGGGACTGCCACATTCCACCCAAGGAACCTAAGGAGACGATGTAATGGGCGTAGACCGAAGGAAATTTCTAAAGATTGCCGGGATATCAGCGTTGGGCGTGGCAGCCAAACCGGCTGCAAGCGTCTTTGCCAAGGACATGGGGAGCTTCACCCCCAGCGAGACGATTCTTCATTTATTTGACAAGCCCTTGGGGTTTGCCCCCGGGGAAGCTTTGACCGCGACCCGGTGGGCCATGGTGGTCAATGTCAAAGCCGTGGACGAAGAAATCGCAAATGCGTGTCAGGCTGCCTGCCACAAGATACACAACGTTCCCGATATTGAAAATCCCAAACATGAGATCAAGTGGATCTGGTCGGACAACTATGAGAATGTCTTCACCGATCAGGAACATGAGCTGATCATGGACGACCTGAAGGAATTGCCCTTTCTGTCCCTGTGCAACCACTGCTACGACCCGCCTTGTGTGCGCGTGTGTCCGACAAAGGCCACCTTCAAACGGGAAACCGACGGAATCGTCGTCATGGACATGCATCGATGCATCGGGTGCCGGTTCTGTATGGCCGCATGCCCGTATGGATCTCGAAGCTTCAACTGGGTGGATCCCCGTGAGTATATCAATGAAGAAGAACAAAATATGGACTACCCGACTCGGATGAAGGGGGTTGTAGAAAAGTGTAATTTCTGTGCAGAGCTTTTGGCCGAGGGGCGGATCCCCCGCTGCGTGGAAGTCGCTCAAGAGCTTTCCCGGGAAAAAGGCAAGGAACCGGCCTTGGTGTTTGGCGACCTGGATGACCCCGACTCGGAAGTTCGTAAACTCTTGCGGTCCAGATATTCCCTACGTCGTAAACCGACGCTGGGCACGAATCCAAACGTATATTACATTGTGTGAGGTAGGTGGCTATGCTTGAGAAGGCACTAGTTGGAGGGCGGAAGTACTGGATATGGATGGCATGCCTGCTCGTAGTCATGGGCGTGGGCTTCGTCATGTGGCTCTGGCAGTTGAGCTACGGCCTGGGCATTACGGGGATGAGCAGAGACGTGTCCTGGGGTGTCTATATTGCCAACTTTACGTTTCTGGTCGGTGTCGCTGCAGCGGCCGTGATGGTGGTCACCCCCTATTATATTCACCATTACAAGGTCTTCGGCCGAATCACCATCTTGGCGGAGTTTTTGGGTGTTGCCGCAGTCACCATGTGCCTGTTGTTTATCATCGCAGACCTGGGCAACCCTTTTCGCGCCTTGAATGTGTTGCTCCACCCCACACCGAACTCGATCCTTTTTTGGGATATGGTGGTCCTGAACGGCTACCTGTTTTTGAATATATTCGTCGGGTGGAATGTCTTGACTGCGGAACGCAAATCGGTGCCGCCACCGCGATGGATTAAACCCTTTATCTATGTATCCATCCCTTGGGCTGTGAGTATCCACACCGTTACGGCCTTTTTGTACGCCGGTCTGCCGGGCAGGCATTTCTGGTTGACCGCTATCATGGCCGCCCGATTCCTGGCTTCCGCCTTTGCCGCGGGACCGGCGCTGCTTATCATATTCTGCCTGATCGTACGGAAAAACACCCGCTTCGATCCCGGTAACCAACCGATTCGCACCCTCTCGGGGATCGTCACGTATGCCATGTGTCTGAACGTCTTTTTCTTCCTGTTGGAAGTCTTTACCGGTTTTTACAGCAACATCCCGGGCCACATGCATACGATCGAGTATCTTTTCGCCGGCCTGCACGGCCACAACGCACTCGTACCCTGGATGTGGACGGCAACCTTCTTTGCCGCCGCTTCGCTCATCTTGTTGCTGGTCCCGGCCACCCGACGAAAAGACGACACATTGGTGGTGGCCTGCATCTGCGTCTTTATCGCCACGTGGATCGATAAAGGGGTGGGGCTGGTCCTCGGCGGCTTTGTCCCCAACCCCCTGCATCACATCACGGAGTATCGGGCCACCGTGCCGGAGATATTCATCACCCTGGCCATTTGGGCGACCGGTTTCTTCATCCTGAGCGCCCTATATAAGGTCGCCATCACGGTGAAGGAGGAACAGCAACAAGCATAACAGGTCGTTCCTCTCATACGACATATGCAAAGCAAAGGGGCCGTTAATTTTAACGGCCCCTTTTTTATTGCACGCAACCCACTATTTTTTAAATGGGGCTAACTGTTTGAAGCCGTTAGAGTCCCTTGGTTTCGTTGTTTCTTTGA
>CAZHHS010000014.1:0-2092 GCA_964532395.1 uncultured Desulfobacterales bacterium
GGGTAGAGGGTCTTCTACGACGATGGTTTCCTCACGGCCGGGGCCGACCGAAACGATTTGCACCGGGACCTCAACGAGTTCTTCAATCCGCTTTAAATAGTCGACGGCGTTTTTCGGCAATTCACCGAAATCGCGGATAGGGCCGATATCTTCTGACCAACCGGGAAGTTCTTCGTATATGGGCTCGCACTGTTCCAGTACTTCCAGGGATACCGGAAATTCGGTAAGGGTTCGGCCTTTATAACGATAGGCGGTGCACAGTTTCAGGGTTTGCATGCCGTTTAGAACATCCAGCTTGGTAACGGCCAGTCCGGTTAAGCTGTTCAGCCGAGCGGCGTTACGCACCACCACTGCGTCCAACCATCCACATCGTCTTCGCCGGCCGGTGGTGGCACCGAATTCCGCCCCCCGTTCCTGTATCCTGTCACCGGTTTCATCATTGAGTTCCGTGGGAAAGGGGCCGGCGCCGACCCGCGTCGTGTAGGCCTTGACCATACCGATCACTTTGTCGATTTGTGTGGGGCCGATGCCGGTACCGCAACAGGCATTGCCCGCCACGGTGTTAGACGACGTGACAAACGGGTAAGTGCCATGGTCGATGTCGAGATGAGTCCCTTGAGCCCCTTCAAACAAGATGTTCTTGCCTTCCTTGACGGCCTGGTTCAACACTACGGAAACGTTGGTCACATGAGGCCTCAACACATCCGCATAGGGCTGGTATTCTTTCAAGATATCCGTCATCTCAATGGATTCGGATTTAAGAAACGCCTCCAGATAAAACCGCTTTTCCTCCAGAACGCTCGATATCTTCTCTTGGAACGCGTTGGGGTCGATTAAATCGCAGAACCGAACTCCTCGTCGCGTCACCTTGTCTTCGTAGCAGGGACCGATGCCCCGACCGGTGGTGCCGAGTTTCTGCTTTCCTTTGAGCTTTTCCCGCCCATGATCGATGAGCTTGTGGTAAGGCATAATCAGGTGGGCGTTTTCGCTGACCAATAGATTCTCGGGGGTTATAGAGATGCCCCGCTTTCTGAGCCCCTCGATTTCCTGAATGAGAACGCCCGGGTCGACCACCACGCCGTTTCCGATAAGGCAAAGCTTGCCGGGGTGGAGGATGCCCGACGGTACAAGATGGCTGATAAAGGATTCGCCGTTGACCACCATTGTGTGTCCGGCATTATTTCCTCCTTGAAAGCGGACGATCACGCCGGTTTTTTCGGCCAGAACATCAACGACTTTTCCCTTGCCCTCATCTCCCCACTGGGTTCCCACAATCACAATATTGGCCATATCCAATCCTCAAGACACCGAGTTGACGAGAGTACAAATCCCGGCTTTCCTTATCAGAGGCTTTCCGCCTTGTCAACTGCGGGCGCCCGTTATGGGCAACCCGTTGCAGGGCCCGTGATGATTACCCGGCGTCCTGTTTTCTTTCCCGTAGAACGTAAGTGACTTTCACGGTCGGCTCGACGTTCGGGGCCAAGGAAACGGAGGAGGGGCGCAGGATCAGGCGGGCGGTCACCGTTCCAGAACGTACCAGCTCGTCTAGTCGGAGTTTTTCAGTATAAATCGTGGATATTGTGTCTAATACGTTGCGGCCACCTACGAGGCTTACCCGGCCCGGAACCGGATAAGCCTCCGTCATGATCCGATTGGGCGGTAGCTTTCCGCTCCAATCGATCTGTACGGGGACTTCTTTTTTCCCCATGACATCCAAGACCACCTCTACGGTTTCCGGTGAAATGTCTCTCAAGACCACCCCCGTCGGTATGGACACGTTCGATCGGGTGATGTTGAGGGTGTTGGTCCCGACAACCGCGTCCGCGAGATCCAAGGCAACTCTGGCCTGGTCGGCTCGCACGGACCTGACCAGCGGGCCCGACCCGCTGAGATCAATCCGCGCCGTATTGGCAGAGGTTTTTAGGATGGCCGTATCCGGATCCCGATTCATATACTCGATAGGGATTTCAAGGGTGGCGAGGCTTTCCAGACCGCGAGTGAAACTAAACCAGATCGCTGTTATGGCCACCACCGAAAAGACCGCCGCCAGGACCAGACCGGACCGTTGTTGTTCGGCATACTCCCATCGTTG
>CAZHHS010000014.1:2192-18664 GCA_964532395.1 uncultured Desulfobacterales bacterium
TCGCCCTCGACCACGGCTGCGCCGTCATGAACGGGATTGTCAGGCCAGAATATACTGATGAGCATCTCTTTTGACAACCGCCCACGCCAAGCTATGCCGCTTTGAATGGTTTCTTCCAGATCATTCTTGCCGGGCAGAACGACCAATGCGCCGATGTGTTTCCTGGACAATTCGAAAACCGCATCGGCAACGATTTCAACCGGTGTTTGACGTCTTTCCCGCGGGAATCCCCACAGGATACTCTTGAGTGTTTTTGCGTGGAGGACCGATCGTATCTCGTTTCTGAAGACGACAATAATGATGAAGGCGGCGACCGCGGTAACGCCTTGAACCGCCCAACTCGTGAGTATCAAACCCACGGAGTCGGCGATGTGTTGAAAAAACCAGAGGATGGACAGGCCCAGCAGGACGCGAAAGACGTATGTCCCTCGAAACAGGACATACAGACGAAAAAGGATGTAGCTGTTGAGTAAGATATCCGCAATATCCTGCCATCGCAGGCCCGAAAGCGTCAAAATGATCTCTTGCGTATCCATCAGTCGGTAATGCTGAACCTCAATGTTTCCAGTCGGCGGTCTTGTTTGTCCACTATTTCCACACGCCAGGGGCCTTTGTCGGATTCTCTCAAGTGAATGCTGCTGTATGTGGACCACCGGGGGGGCTTCAGGGACAATTTGATCCGGGCGATGGCGGTATCCCGATGGAACCACTGGTGGTATACAAATGTGTCTTCGGGAACCGGGTCAAAGACGGTGAAACAAGATACTTCTTCCCGGTGGGTTGAAAAGACAACAGCGGCGTTTACCGGTTTTCCATTCGTAACGGTCTCGCACATCGTGGCTTGAACGAGTCCCAATCGGTTGCCTTCTTCCGGGTTCGCCTGGGCGGTCTCATCCTGAGAGGCAACGTTAGGCGGCGACATCAGCGCGAGGGTTAACCAAAGAAAGAGACTACGAGACCACGCCTGTTTCATTCTATATACCTCCGGGAGAGACCTGGCAAAAGGCCCTCGATGATATGTCTCAGCTTGACGGGCCAACCATTTTCTTTGCCCTGTCTTCGGCCATTGCCAGCAGTTCCTCGCGGCGTGCGGCATCATTCTTCTGCATGACACCGCAGGCGCGGATCAGGTGGGGGTCTTCGAATCCGTACCACTTGAAAAAATACGCATAACGGGGGAATATGTCCCCAAATTGATTCTCGTCGGGCTGCCCCTGAGTTTGGATGAACAGGAGCTTTTTGCCCGGTGGCAGCCGGCATGGGTGGGGGTTTGTCGCATAGTCGGGAAGAAGATAAGAATAGGTTCGGTCGATAAATCCCTTCAACTGGCTGGAAACCTCTCCAAAGTAGACGGGTGAGGCCATTACCAGCACGTCGGCACCGTACACGGCGTCGAGGATCGGCGTCAGATCATCGGTCAACACGCACGTGTCGAGTTTCTTTTTGCATGTCATGCAAGCCTGGCATCCTTGATACGTGAGGCGGTTCAGCAGAAAGGTTTGCACCTCCGCCCCCAAGTCTTCCGCCTTGTCGCAAAACCGCTTGGCAATGGTGGCACTGTTTCCGTTGGGTCTGGGGCTGCCCAGCAAGCAAAGCACCTTCATGTGGAATCCTCCTGTGGAAAGTGAGGTGATAAAATAACCCCTACGAGAATACCCCCTATGCGTATGATAGTCAATTACCACCGATGGACAAAAAAAGAGGGAAGGCTGATTTGCCTTCCCTCTGTTGGCCGATTGGTGATCGAGACGCATGTCTTCTACCGGATCGGGGTTAGTTCCACCCGTCGATTTTGAGCCCTGCCTTGGGCGGTTTCGTTGGAGGCGATCGGTTTGGCGTAACCGTAGCCTTTCGATGTCAGCCGGTTTTCGTCGATTCCGACGCTGAGCAGATATTCTTTTACCGCCTTGGCCCGCTGTTCGGAAAGTCTTTGATTATATGCCTGGCCTCCGACATTGTCTGTGTGCCCCTCAATTCTGATTTTCAATGCGGGATTCCGCTTGAGGACTGTAACGACCTCGTTGAGTATCGGATAGGATCGGGGCTTGATCGTGGACTTGCCTGTGTCAAAACGAAGGCCCTCGAGGATCCAGCATCCTTTTTCGTTGACCTGAGCATGTTCCGGGGTGTGGGGGCACGCGTCCAGGTAGTCGTAAATCCCGTCGTTATCCGTATCCAGGGGACATCCCCGTCGATTGACCGATACCCCTTGCGGTGTGTTCGGACACTTGTCTTCATGGTCGTAGACACCGTCGCCATCGGAGTCGAGTGGACATCCCACGCCATCCACCCGGATCCCCGACGGGGTGCCCGGGCATCGATCTCTGTCGTCATAAACACCGTCTCCGTCACTGTCCGTGGGTCCGGAAGCCGCTTGTTTCAAAAAGACCGCTTTTACAAAATCGGCCATCTCCGATGCCGAGGTGAGGTCACCGGCTGGTGTGGAAAACCCGCATTTTCCCGCCTGGGCGATTCTTTCCATGACGGTTTCACCGCTTCCGGTCACGATGGTGTAAATACAAATTCTATCCCCGTACTGGGACTTCATGGCTTCAGCGGCCGCTACCGGCGCGTCATCCATGTCTTCGCCGTCACTAATTACAATAACAGCGATTTCCCCTTTTACGGCTTCCAGATCCTTAGAGGCGGCGTTGATGGCCTTGGCCATGGGGGTTTTCCCACTGGGCCACCCGACGTCCTGTAGAGCGCTCTCGAAGTCCGATTTCGAATATGATGTCGGGCCATACACCAGGGTGGTCTTTTCAATAACCGGACACCAAGTGTCTCCCAAGGTTCTTAAGGCGCCACTGATTTCCAGGTCCGGTATGGTCTGGTTCATGCCAAGAAGAATCTGTTGGGCCAGTTTCTCCTTCTTGCAGCCGCCGTAGGTTTCATTCATGGATGACGACGCGTCCAGGATGACCAGGAAGGCATCCACCTTTTTTACCAGGTCCCCGGCATTTACAGAGGTGTTGAGATCCTTGGACTCAAACACCATTGGCTTCTGGGTGGCACAGCCGAGGGCCAACATAAAGCCGATACACACCAACAAGACCGATAAGCACTTCTTTTCCTTCATGATGAAACCTCCTCTGGTTCGATTTTTGGTTTGCTTCTATGAGTTAATGAATCTGCCGTGAGCGCAGGATCCGCCGAGACAGTGCCGCTGCAAAATTGAGGTCTTAATTGATGCACAAATCCTTGGTCGATCGGTCGATTTCAACCAATATGGGTTGTTTTCGAAAAGATGACAATACGCGATTTACCCTATTTATAACCGGGAATCAGGTGCGGCGTGCCTTATTCGGACAAGCTCGCCTCGGCCAGTTGCGTCAGAACGTCTTTGGTCGATTCCTTTGGCTGCCGCCGCAAAGTGAGCACAAGGAGTCTGCTTTTGTCAAAGACGACAAACTGTCCCAAACCAGGGAGGTGTACCGCCGCCTCCCCAACCCCGTCAACACGGACTGGTGAGAAGCTTGTGTTTCCCATCGCCTGTCTGAGAGACTGAACGTGTTCCTCGATTACCCGATCGGGATCTTCTCTGTTTGGGCGAGCGGTGACCAGTAAATTAAGACTGGCAAACGATGTCCCATCGGTCGGTACATAGGTGCAAGAAGACATTACGATTATACCCCGGTCATCTTTGCGGACCTGACGGTTTGGATCGGCAAACCGGATGTTCAGGATGTCGCCGACCTCCTCTTTCGACAGGAGGGAGCAAGCGTCCAGCGCTTGCGGCGTCTTTTCTTCGGGGACAGTGTTGCGACAGCCGACCAAAGGCGCTATGGTGAGCGACACCCAAAGCGACAAAAACAGGTGTATAAAACGCTTTTTCATCGTGAGCTGTCTCCGGTGGGCAAAAAGGCTGTCTCCGCTGGTTCAGACAAGGGCCGGGCACATGTTTACGACACAACGTGTCCTATTGTCAAAGTGAATTTCATGCGCGGCATCGGGACCGCGAAAACGAAGCGGGCAAGATAGTGTAGGTTTTGTGTGATGTCCGACCGTCTATCCGAGTTGAGTTATATAAAGCTGGTGCAGCAAAACGCCGCCTTTCGCCATCTTTGGCTGGGACAAATCGTCAGCCTGTTGGGCGACTGGTTTAACCTGATTGCTTGTGCGGCCCTGGTTTCACGGCTTACACATTCGGGAATCGCTGTGGGAGGGCTTTTTGTGGTCCGGCTCCTGGCTGCGTTCCTCGTTAGTCCGGTAGCCGGTGTGGTAGCGGATCGGTACAATCGCAAGCATATTTTGATCGTGGCGGACATCGTAAGGGGGCTGGTGGTCCTCGGTTTCCTGTTGGTGCGGGAGGCCGAGGATGTGTGGTTGCTTTATGCCCTGACGGCCGTGCAGTTGGGGATCAGCAGCTTTTTTTTCCCTGCCCGAAACGCCATTCTTCCCAGCATCGTAGCGCCGAGGGAGCTGGGTGCGGCCAACGCCCTGAGTTCCGCCACCTGGTCTGTCATGCTGGCTTTCGGTACGGCACTGGGGGGATTGGTGGCCGGCGGGGTGGGGATATATACAGCCTTTTGGGTGGATTCCTTGTCTTTTTTTCTGTCGGCGGTCTTGATTGCTCGCGTCGCCTATGAGGCGATTTCAGAAACGGAGGGCGGAAAAAGGCAGGTTCGAGATGCATTACGCAAGTATGTCGAGGGGCTCAAGTACCTCCGGGATCATGGCCACGTTCTGATTATCGTCTTGCATAAGGCGGCCATCACCTTGACCACTTCCGGGGCGTTGCAAGTCATCCAGGTTGCCTTGGGGGAACGGCGCTTCGTCATTGGGCAAGGCGGGGGCATCGGGATGGGAATCATGTTTGCCGTGGTCGGGGTGGGAACGGGTATCGGGCCTATTATCGCCCGCCGCTATACGGAAGACCAAAATGCCGCCCTGCGCCGGGCCATCGCGGTCGGCTTCGTGATGATCGTTTTGGGGGTAACCATCATAGCCTCCTTGGCAAACTTTCCTACCGTTTTGCTCGGTATCCTTTTGCGTGGCATCGGTGGGGGCATTGTCTGGGTGTTTTCCACCCAGTTGTTGATGCAGCTGGTGCCCGCCGATGTCCGGGGAAGGGTGTTCGCCACGGAATTTGCGCTTTTTACGCTGATGGGCGCCGTCAGCGCGGCGGCCACCGGTTGGGCGATCGATGCACCGATTCTCGGGTTGAGTAGGACATTGTGGGTGTTGGCAGGCCTGTGTGCAGTGCCGGCCGGTCTATGGGGGTTCTGTGTGTGGAAGGGTACGATATGTCCGTTCAATGACGTAGACCGGCAGAGTGACGAATAGACCACCTCATACCGGGAAGGGTACTAAATTTTTCCGAGTTCTTTTTCGATGTCGTCAAAGATGTCTTCGATATCGTAAAGCCGTTTGTCCGCTTCGGCCAGATGCCAGTCGGCGATTTGCTCTTCAATCCGCTCGTATAGGTCATGGAGCTTGTCTTTATGTTGGCGGAGTACCGCTCTGAAAGGCGGGTCGGCTTCGGATTTATACAGGAGGCGGTCAAACTGGCCGACGATTTTAAAAAGGGACGGCTCGGTTTTCAGCCACTCCGGATCGAGGAACTTAAGGTGGTAGGCAAACCGCGGATAGACCCCTGCCAATCCCTTCTTATAATAGGGCTTAATCTTTGTGGTTAGTTGCATGTGCTTGCTCATTGATCGTCTCTCCCTATGCTTTTGGGAAGTCCGGACTCATTCACTCCTCTGACGGGTGAACAGAGCGACGCATTTTTTTGACCCGGCTCCGATGCCGCTTGTCTTCCCGAAGGCGTTTCTTGGAGGCTTCAGAGGGACGGGTCTTGACTCGCCGTTTCGGTTTACGGGCTGCCTGACGAATCAAAGCGACTAAGCGATTCACCGCGTCTTCACGGTTTTGTGCCTGTTTCCGATACCGGGCCGCCTCAATAGTCAAGAAACCGTCCTGAGAGAGCTTTTTCCCAGCCAGCTGCATGACACGGGCCCGTACCGACTCCGGCAAGTTGGGAGAGCCTTTGACATCGAAGCGGAGCTGCACGGCGGACGCCACTTTGTTGACATTTTGTCCTCCCGGCCCCGACGCCCGGATGAAACTGAACTGAAGCTCGCTTTCGGGTATAAAAATATGATCATCGACAGATATCATTCGTCCCGGTGATTCTTGTCTTCCTCCCCTTTTTCCACATCGGGGGTTGCTTCGCGGTCTTTTTCATTGGGAAGGCGATGCAGCGGCAAAGCGGCCGACGGATCGACGCTGCGCAGGTGAAGATCCCGCTGCGGGAAAGCGATCTCGATGCCGGCCGCTCGAAAGGTGCGATCGATTTCTTGGTTGATCTCGCTCCGCGCCACAACCATATTATCAATATCGGACACCCAAACCCGCAGTTCGAAGTCGAGACAACTCTCTCCAAAGTTCATGAACAGGACCTGAGGGGGGGGATTGCTCAGCACCGTCGGATTGTCTCGGCCACATTCCTCCAGGGTGGCGATGACCTTGTCGATATCCGAGCCGTATGCAACACCCACTGGAAGTCTCAACCGTATCGACCGGTCGGAAAGTGTCCAGTTGGTGACTTCGTTGGATATCAAATGACTGTTGGGAACGACCACTTCGGATCGGTCAAATGTTCTTACCACGGTCGATCGAAGACCGACTCGGCTGATCTCTCCCCACCGTTCTCCCAGTTGGACATAGTCTCCCGCTTTGATGGGCCTTTCAAAGAGGAGAATCAATCCCGACACGAAGTTGCTGACAATGCTCTGGAGGCCGAAACCGATCCCGACACCGAGGGCGCCGCCGATAATGGTGATGTTCTTCATGTCGACGCCCAAAAAAGAAAGTGCCAGCAGGAAACCAACGAAAATGATGCCATAGTGGACCAGTCGGGTCATGGACATCTGGACGCCCAGTTGAACCCGGCGCCGGGGGAATACTTTTTCCAACAAAATGCCCTGAACAAGCCAAGAGACGACGAAAGAGACATACAGGGCAATGGCAACGATAATGATCATGCCCAGCGTCAGCTTCCATGAGCCCACGGAAAAGCCGATGGAAAACAACCCCTCCAATGCATCGCCAACATTTTCGTATACCCGCCATACGACGAGCAAAATGACGGTAACGAAAGTAAAGACAATGACGGACAGGATGTTGGTCAGTCGCCCCTCGATCAATTGTGCATTGGAGCGGAAACGGGGGATTCCGTCCAAGACCGTGGTTTGCAGGATGAACTTCACCCATCCCTCGAGCAGGACAACGAACATCCATCCCAACAATACCAGCAAGACCGTCTTTAACGATGATTCCAAAAGCTGGGCGGCCAGGATGTGGTAACCGGCCAGTTCCAGCAACGTCACCGACAGAAAGACCAGCCCCGCCAGGCGAAACCCCCACCGAAACAAACGGGGACCCGCCCGGCGTCTAATCTTGATGTTTTGCCATGCGCAGAACGCCAGGCCCCAGAGGGCGATGAGAAATATGCAGAAACGAAAGAGGGGCACCGGTAGAGCAATGAGCCGGCACAGTTGAATAAAGACCACGATAGCGACCAGCACATATACGCCGATCCGCTTGCGGTGGTCCGGGGTTAATCCGCCCACCAGTCGAGCGGCGGTAACGCCCGCCACGACCCAGAGCAGAAAAGACCATGTTCTGTCGACCACCCCGTAAAACGGTCCCACCACCCAGATACTGACAAATAATCCGGCCGACAGGGGCCGCTTGATAAGAAAGCGCCATCGGTCCACTTTTTCGATAAAGTGTCTGTTCCGAAAAATGCTCGCTGCAATAAGGACTGCGAAAACGATTTGCAGTATGAGCAACCATCCCTTCACCTGCCAAAACTGACGATCCGGCCATTTTACCGAGGTCGCGCCGCGAACAAAATCCGTCCATAGATTCTTTTCGAATTTGGCGAAGTATTCCCCGGACACGAGGGAGGGGGCGGACTTTTTCAGAGTTTGGCCCCTTGCCGAGGCGAGCATCGCATTCAAGGTCGCCTTCATGGCGTGAATTTTTGCTTGTGTGGTGGCACCCTTTTGCTGAACACCCAAAACTTTTTCCAGTTTCTCAGAGATAAGTCGAAGGGATGTGTCGGCTGCCTGCCGGGCTTTTTTAAGGGAATCGCGGGCGGTCGATCCGGGGGGTGTCTTGGAAACCAGACTTTGAAACGTAGTCAGCCGATCCTTCTTTTGCTCCCACGCGTCTTTCCACGATTCGAGTCGGGTTGTGGACGTTTTGACCGGTTCACTGAGATCGTCGAAGGCCCTTTCTCTGGCGACGACAGCCGACTTGAGCTGAAATATGCTGTCATAAGTGGGGTCAGCGGCAGCAGCGAGTTCGGATACCTTCTTGGAGAAGTCCTCTATCTCTGCGTCCAGGTCGACCAGAGATGTTTCCACTTCTGTGAGATCGGGCAATGTGTCGAGGTTTGTTTTCAGCACGGAGGCCTGTTCCACCACTTCCGCGGAAAACGCAATGCACTCGGACAGTTCCGGCGTTTCGGTCGACTCCACAGCCGGGTCAACGGTTGTCTGA
Source organism: uncultured Desulfobacterales bacterium (assembly GCA_964532395.1). GTDB lineage: Bacteria > Desulfobacterota > Desulfobacteria > Desulfobacterales. The sequence continues at coordinate 10,707 of CAZHHS010000014.1, forward strand.
GTGTCTGAATCCTTATTTGCACCAAGGCCCGGGCTTGAAATCGCCAGACTCAATACGAAGAGGCAGAATAAGACGATGGTCTGAGGAAGTTTCATGAAACCGCCTTCCTTGTATGAGACAATGAGATGGGGCTTCCCCCGTGCCCGAGGTTCCAACCACCCCGTGTTGCACGGCCTGTCCCGGTTTTCGCTTTACCTTGTCATACGGGGATCCGGAAATGATCCGTTATTTGTAGGAAACACCGGTTTTTTTGTCAACAGCTTAGATTGCGCCGAAGGGCCAAAGATCGGCAAAACTCGTATGAAACTAGATCAGGAAAACATTGTAGGTCAGGTTACGCCGTTAGGCGTTACCTGACAAGATGTGCTAGTGAAAGACCTCCGGCGGGATTTCCAGGGGGATAACCCCCTTTTTGCGGAGTAGTGCTTCGTCCCGCTTGCTCTTGGTACGAAGCCATCGTTCGTAGAGGCGGAGGAGACCCTCGGCATGTCGGGGACTGTCTGATGCGGCGACTTCGGCAATAACATCCATGAGGTCGGTGTATTTCTCGCTGAGTTCATCAAACACTTCATCGAGTTTCCACTGGATGACCCGGGCGGCCAACAGGTCGAGTAGATCCCGGTAGGAGGATCTCCCCAGGCTGGCGTAATAATCGATGTCTACCAGGGACCGTTCAAAACTGTCCGAGAAATAGCCGGTCAGGAAGAGGGTGGTGTCTCCGATATACTTCAAGATAAGTGCACGCCGTCCGTGGGTCTCCCCATGACTTTTCAGATATAACTCCGCAAAGGTCTGGGTCTTGTTTTCGATCGCTTGGTCGGACAGGGTTTTGACGTCCGTGTAGCGTGAGAGGAGATCCACGAGATAAAACTCGGTGTTTGCAGAAATGTCGACCTTAAGCCGGTTTGTTGCGTTTTCCACGGCTTCCTTGAAGTATTCCAGCAGGTGTTTGGTTTCCAAATAGGTCATTTCCGGCTCCTTTTGTGAGACGAGTGCCTGTCCATAGTCTGACCGCGGGAGCAAATTGGTTAATGTTAGCACTCCCGCCATTCGAATTTCAAGTGGCTGGGCCGTTTCTAAATCTTCTATGCAGGAAGTATACCTGGGGTGACTTCACAGGTGCTGGTTTGTGAAATAGTGTTGTATTATTAATGGGTTGGGTTTGGGGTGCAAATCGGCAGGTATATTGGGGCCGGCCGGGATTAAGTGTCGAAAGTGTCCACATGGGTGGCTCTTTGTCTCAGGATGTGGTCTGCGATGACCAGGGTGACCATCGCTTGACAAACGGGCACGATTCTCGGGATTGCCGAAATGTCATGGCGCCCTTTGATCGAAATCGTTCGGGGGGTGGAATGAATGTCAATCGTCTGCTGTTCGATTCGGACGGATGGGATCGGCTTGACCGCCGCCCGGACAACGATGTCGTCTCCGTTTGAGATGCCCGCCAGGATGCCGCCCGATCGATTGCTGCAAAAGCCGTCGGGCGTGATCTCGTCATTGCATCGGCTTCCCGTCATGCGGGCGGCCTCTATCCCTACACCGATCTCCACCGCCTTTACGGCACCGATACTCATGAGTGCTTTGGCGAGATCGGCGTCCAACTTGTCAAAGACGGGCTCGCCCAGTCCGGCCGGGCAGCCACTCACCCGTATCTCGACAATGCCCCCTGCAGAATCTCCCGCAGCCTTGATGGCGTCGATCCGTTCGCCCATCTTGGCCGCAGCCTCCATATCCGGTGCGAAGAAAGGGTTTTGGTCAATTGCTTGCCGGTCCCGCATGCCCACGGCGATACCCGCCAACTCTACCGTGTAGGCGGTAATGTCGATATGATATTCATTGAGGACGGTCTGGGCGACAGCACCGGCGGCCACCCGCCCGACGGTTTCCCGCGCGGACGCCCGTCCGCCCCCCCGATAGTCGCGGATACCATATTTTTGCTGATAAGTGATGTCTCCATGTCCCGGTCTGAAAAGATCTTTGAGTTCCCCATATGCCCGGCTATCGGCGTCTTTGTTATAAACGATGAGAGATATGGGGGTTCCCGTGGTCCGGCCTTCGAATGTGCCGGAAAGTATTTCCACCCGGTCCGGTTCCCGTCTTTTGGTGCTGGTCGGGGCGCCGGTGGGTTTTCTTTTATCCAACGCGCCCTGAATGTGGGCTTCCGTAAGTGGAATTTGTGCGGGGCAACCGTCTATAACCGCCCCAACGGCCTTTCCGTGCGATTCTCCCCAGGTGGTTACGACAAAGACTTTGCCAAACCTATTCCCCGACATCGTTACGCCTCCGCTCAAGGGTCGAGCCCGCGTCACTTTGCAACCCCAGATTCTTCAGATTCTTTAGATTCTTTACGATTCGGGCCGCCACGTCGTCCGGGCTCAAACGGGTCGTATCGACTGAAAGCTGCGCCCATTTCCGATAAACGGGGGTCCGTTCCGCTAGGAGCGTTTGCAATTCTTCGTAAACGCTTCCGTCCAGGAGAGGGGGCCGTTTCCCGGCACTGGCTTCGTCGGCAAAAATCCGTTGGCACAAGACCTCCGGGTCCGCTTCGAGCAGGACCAAGACGCCTGTTTGTTTGAGTCGGGCCGCATTCTCTTCGTCCATTACCGCCCCTCCGCCCGTGGCGATGACGGCCGATGTTTCTTCCGATAGCTCCTTGATGACGGCTTTTTCCAATTTTCGAAAAAAAGGCCAGCCGTGGTTTTCCACCATTTCCGCGATGGTCATTCGCCCTCTTTGCTCGATAAGCGGGTCCGAGTCGAAAAACGGCCGAGCGAGTCTATCAGCAAGCATTTTGCCGACCACGGTCTTTCCCGTTCCTCGATATCCGATGAGTACGATGTTCATGTGACCGTGTCCAGGCAATCGATGGGGGCCATGATCTCTTTCATGCGGTTGAGTCTCGCTTTTCTATCATTTTTTGGAGGGCCTCCAGGGCAATCAGATATCCCCGTTTTCCAAAGCCGGCCACCCGGGCTGTGGCAATGTCCGCAATGGTGGAGACGTGTCGAAACCCTTCCCGCTTATAGATGTTTGACAAGTGCACTTCGATGACGGGGCAATCCAACAGCAAGAGGGCGTCTCTTATGGCCACGCTGGTATGGGTGAAGGCGGCCGGATTGATAATCACCCCGTTACAGGTGTCCACGGCCTCATGGATCTTTTCCACCAGGGCCCCTTCGTAATTGGACTGAAAACAGTCCACCGTGATGTCAAACCGGTCGGCGTGGTGCCGAATCTCTGCGTTGATCTCGTCCAGCGTGGCCGTACCGTAATGAGACGGCTCGCGGCGGCCGAGCATGTTCAAATTCGGACCGTGAAGAACCAGGACTTTCGGTTTTGCTTGGCGCTCTGGCATGGGGGTTGCTCCGTTTGGTAAGGGCGAACCCTCAGTTATGTATACGTGGCGTGCACACTCAGCGATTCCAATATGTTCCAGAAATCGGGGAAAGACTTATTGACGCACGCCGGGTCCGTGATCGAAATACCGGGGATTGAAAGACCGACCACGGCAAAGCTCATGGCGATGCGGTGATCATTGAAACAGGCAATCTCTCCTCCCTTCGTCGGGGGACCTTGGACGGTCATTTCGTCGTCTTTTTCCTCCACTGTCACGCCGATCCGGTTGAGTTCGCTTGCCAACGCGGCGATCCGGTCGCATTCCTTGACTCTCAGGTGTCCGATGTTTTTCATGCAGGTTTTCCCCCGCCGAAACGCCGAGACGGCCGCCAGGGCCGGGACCATGTCGGGAACGTCTCCCAGATCGAAGCTCATGTCTTCGTGTTTTGAAAGCGGCCCGGATATCTCCAGACCGTCTTCCGACAGCTTTACGGAGCACCCAAAAGCGCTCAGGATCTTTGTGAAACGCAAATCCCCCTGCAATGAGTTCGCCCCGATATTGGCGATACGTATGGTGCCTCCGCAGACGGCCGCCGCGGCCATGAAATAGGTGGCACTGGAGACATCACCCTCCACACGGTAGTCTCTGGGTGTATACGTTTGTGGCACTTCGATAGTAAACGACGTCTCCGCCGGTTGCTCTACGCGAACACCAAAGGCCGCCATGACGTCCCGGGTTATCTGCACGTACGGTTGGGAGGCCGGGGGCCCCTGGAGGTGAATGCCGACGTTCCGGGCGGCATAGGGCGCCGCCAGAAGGAGAGACGACAAAAACTGGCTGCTTAGCCCCGCATCGAGCAATGCCCGGCCGCCGGGGAGGCCTGCACCGTCGATTTGAACCGGGGGGCACCCGTTTTCCTGCAGGCATTTCGCGTCTACGCCCAGCATGCGTAAGGCATCGATCAATGGCTGTATCGGTCTTTGCCGCATGCGCGCCGATCCGTCAATGATCACGCGGCCGTCACACAGGGCCGCCACACTGGCGAGGAGTCGCAAGCCCGTACCGTTGTTTCCCATCATGAGCCGTCGGGACGGGCATGCGGGCTTACCGTGGGTCCCGTCGACAGTGAGCGAAGCGCCGTCCTGTTTTATGCCCGCCCCGAGTTGACCGAGGGCGTCGATCAAGTATGCCGTGTCTTCGGAGATGAGGGCATCCCGAATAACGGAACGCCCCTGGGCCAGGGCGGCGGTGATCAATGCCCGTTGCGTGTAACTTTTGGATCCGGGCACGGTCACCGTGGCGTTGATTTCGTCGACAGGTACTATGGTCTTCATGCTTCCGCCTCTGACAGCCCTTTCGAGGAAGCAGACGTGTCACCGGAGAGTTGCCGGTAAACCACGTCTTTCATCACCTTCACCGGCGGATCGATGCCCCGCCAGCGCTTGAACTGTTCAACGCCCTGATAGACGAACATCTCGAGACCGGATGCCGTCTTGCAGCCCAGGGCCTGGGCCTCTTTTAAGAGTCTGGTTGGAAACGGGTTATAGATGACATCGATGACGGCCCCGAATCGGCTTAACGTTTCCCGGGCCACCGGCATTTCCTCGGTGTGCGGATGCATGCCGACCGGGGTGGTATTTAAAAGGCAATCCGCTCGTACGGCTTCCAGTTTTCTCAGCGGAACGAAAGAAGCCTGACATTCTGCGGCCAGTGATCGTCCTTTTTCTTCCGACCGATTGACCACTACGACCCGTCCGCCCTGTCGGGTGATGCCGAAGATTGCGGCCCGGGCCGTCCCTCCGGCGCCCAGCACGGCAAACGTATGCCCGTGAATCGGCATCAACGTTTCGATGGTGTGAACCACGCCAAGCCAGTCCGTGTTGGTGCCCTCGATATGGTTGCCGGAAATCACCAGCGTGTTGACGGCGCCGATGGCTTCGGCGACATCATCGACGGAGTCAAGTCGGTCGAATACGGCCTCCTTGAAGGGATGGGTGACGCTGGCCCCTTTGATCTTGAGGTGCTTCAGTCCGGAAAGTGCTCCCGGGAGGTCATCTATTTCGAAAGGCACATAAACGGCGTTCATGTGTAGATAACGAAATGCGGCATTATGCATGAGCGGGCTCATGCTCTGGGCCACCGGATTGCCCAAGATGCAATAGACGCAAGTGGGGCGATCTGCTTCAACGTTACACCATGGGACGGACTGGGTGTTCATTGTTTCAGTTCCTCGAGGGTTTCTCGAACGATCCGTTCCGGTACCTCGGGCGTGACGAAGGGCCGGCCGACCCGACTGATGAGAACCCAGTGAAGCCGCCGGCCGGCCACTTTCTTGTCGTGGGCCATGAACTGACGTATCTTTTGGGTGTCGGAACCCGGCGAAATGGTCGTGGGTAGTTGGTAGCCCCGGATCAGCGTGACGATTTGGTCATATACGTTTCGGTCCAGGTGTCCGAGTTTGTGTGACATCAGGGCCGCTGCTACCATCCCGGTGGCCACCGCCTCTCCGTGAGACAGGGTGTAGGCCGACAGGGCCTCCAGGGCATGTCCGACCGTGTGGCCGAAGTTGAGAACCCGCCGAAGATTGCCTTCCTTTTCATCCGCTTCCACAATTTGGGCCTTTATCTTACAAGACCGGGCCACAAGGTATTGCATGACCTCGATTTCCCGGGCGACAATATCGGCCGCCCGCGCCGTCAACAGGTCAAACAGGCCTTTATCAGAAATAATGGCATATTTTATGACTTCAGACAAACCGTTTTGGAATTCCTTTTCGGGGAGGGTCTTTAAAAAAAACGGATCAATAAGAACCGCCCTGGGATGGTGAAACGTGCCTACCAGGTTTTTGCCCTCCGGCGTATCCACCCCCGTTTTTCCCCCCAGGCTGCTGTCCACCTGGGCGATGAGGCTGGTGGCGATCTGCATGTAGTCGATACCCCGCATAAAGATCGACGCGATAAAACCGGTGAGGTCTCCCACCACACCGCCGCCCAGGGCGATGAGAAAGGACTGGCGGGTGGCGTTCAGGGCTATGAGCTTTCCTACCAGGTCCGGGACGACGGCGATTGATTTGGACGCCTCCCCCGCGGGAATTTCGATGCGATCCACCGGCGCGCCCGATCGACCAAGCATCCGAGCCACCCGGTCGCCGTAAAGGGGATTGACCATGGAGTCGGAAATCACGATATAACGGTCCACATGGGGATACCCGCCGGTGAGGGTCTCCAGATGATCCAACACGTCGGGGGCGATGTAGACGGTGTACGAATCATCTCGCATCCTTTTTAGATCGATTGTAATTTGCTCCATCCTAAACGGCATGCTCCCTTCTGACGATATCGGCGATCGATTCAATTTCTTTCTGGAGCTGGGCAAACTTTTCCGGCTTGAGGGATTGCGGGCCGTCCGAAAGAGCGTTTTGCGGATCCGGGTGAACTTCGATCATGAGCCCATCGGCGCCGACGGCGACTGCGGCCTTGGCCAGAGGCAGCACAAAGCGCCACTGACCTATGGCGTGGCTGGGGTCCACAATGACCGGCAGATGCGACTTGCTTTTCAGCACGGGCACCGCGCTAATGTCCAGCGTATTACGCATGGCGGTTTCAAAGGTGCGAATACCTCTTTCGCAGAGCATGACATTGTCGTTTCCAGACGCCATGATATATTCGGCGGACATCAATAATTCCTCAAGTGTGGTCATCATGCCTCTCTTAAGCAACACAGGGCGCTTGGACAGACCGACGGCTTTCAAGAGAGCAAAGTTTTGTGTGTTTCGGGCCCCCACCTGAAGGACGTCGGCATACGTTTCCACCAGCCCGACATCCGAGGCGCTCATTACCTCCGTGACGATAGGAAGGCCGGTTTCTTCCCGGGCCTTGGCCAGGATCTTGAGTCCGTCTTCCTCCAGACCCTGAAAACTGTACGGCGAGGTTCGAGGTTTAAATGCCCCCCCTCTGAGCATGCCCGCCCCCGCCTCTTTTACGGCGACCGCGGTCTGCATCAGTTGGTCTTCGTTTTCCACGGCACACGGTCCGGCGATGACAACGCAGTTGGGACCGCCCACTTGCACGTCGCCCACCTGTATGACCGTATTTCCGTCCCGGGTTTCCCGGCTTGCCAACTTATACGGCTGAAGGATAGGCATTACCTTTTCGACACCGGGCATATTTTCCGCCGCCATCAACCGCACTTTCTCTCGTTCATCCCCGACCGCTCCGATAATGGTACGTTCCACCCCTTTGGAAACGTGGGGCCGGTAGCCGACGGATTTTATCCACTCGATCACATTGTCGAGCTTTTCCTCGTCAGCCCCTTTCTTCATTACAATGATCATCTCCCAATCTCCTTTCTCATAAAGTTATGTGCTCTGGTCTGTTTCTTGCCAACCATGATCAAATCGTAAAAAGCTGGGTTAAGCCGCCCCGCGGCCTCCTGCCGGCAACGAACTTGATTGACCGTGGTGTTGGTTGTTGCATAAGGTTCAGGACGGTCTCAGATTTCAATGGCGCTAAAACTCAGCCTTAAGAGTCCCTAAGTTTCGTTGCGGCCGGGTTTACCAAATAAGCCATGTGGATTTACCAAGATATGTGGTGCCTATTGAATTTCAAAGTAACAACGAAAC
>CAZHHS010000015.1:0-17203 GCA_964532395.1 uncultured Desulfobacterales bacterium
GCGGCCCCAGCGCACGACCTCCTCAAACAGGACAAGTCAAGTTCGTTGGAAGTCCAATATCTTCCCGCCTCGGCGGGATTCATCCTTCGTCACTGCGACGTACGCTAAGTACGCCTCTCGAAGGTGCCGCCCTTTGGCGGTGATTCCTCAGGATTGTGCCGCTAAAGCGGCTTGAGAACATCACGCGGCGCCTTGTTGGAGCGAAGCGGAAATCCCGCTATCGGGGATCTTGTCACGCCGTGGCGTGATTACTTAGCCATCCGAAAAGTGACCTTTACGAAAGGGAGGAACTAGTGAAATCTGGCCAACCCACTCCGCCTGGAAACACCGCCCAAGAAAATGACGGACTTGACCAGCTGTGCATCAACACGATCCGCATGCTGGCCGTGGATGCCGTGGAAAAGGCAAAATCGGGCCACCCGGGTATGCCCATGGAGGCAGCCGATCTCGCCTATGTCCTGTGGACCCGGTTTTTGAAGCACAATCCGCAGAATCCCGGCTGGCCCAATCGGGATCGATTCGTCTTGTCCGCCGGTCATGGATCCATGCTGCTTTACGCGCTTCTCCATCTCACGGGATACGATCTTCCGCTCAGTGAAATCGAGGCCTTTCGCCAATGGGAGAGTAAAACACCGGGGCATCCCGAATACGGACAAACGCCGGGAGTGGAAACCACGGCGGGCCCGCTCGGTCAGGGATTTTCAAATGCCGTGGGCATGGCTCTGGCCCAGGAATACCTGGCCCAATATTTCAACCGTCCCGGCTATTCCGTCGTCGACCACGATACATATTGCCTGGCCAGCGACGGCGACATGATGGAGGGCATCACCGCAGAGGCCGCCTCCCTGGCAGGCCATTTGGGCTTGGGACGCCTTATTTGTATCTATCTCGACAACCAGATTACCATCGAAGGCCCAACCGGGTTGGCATTCAGTGAAGACGTGGGCAAACGGTTTTCCGCCTATGAGTGGGATGTACAAAAGGTAGACGGTTACGACCTGGCCGGCATCACCTCAGCCCTGGAACGGGCGCGGGCGGAAACGCAACGGCCCTCCTTGATTATCGCCCGCACCCACATCGGCTATGGCAGCCCCAACAAACAGGATACCGCCTCAGCCCACGGAGAACCGTTGGGTTCGGAAGAAGTCAAGTTGCTCAGAAAGCGGCTGAACTGGCCGGACACGCCGTTTCATATTCCGGAAGACGCCTTGTCCCGATTTCGCACGGCTCTGTCCGCCGGTGAGGCCCGGGAAGGGGAATGGGTGACCCTGTTTGAGGCCTATGGAAAGGCATACCCCGAATTGGCTCACCAATGGGGGGAGATGCATGCCGGTCGCTTGCCCGCCGACTGGCCGGCGAAACTGCCTGTTTTCCAACCGGATGGCGGGCCGATCGCCACCCGGAGTGCCTCCGGGAAGGTGTTGGAGGCGATTGCACCGGACATGCCCGCTCTGTTGGGCGGTTCCGCGGATTTGGCGCCGTCCACAAAGACCTTCATCAAGAGTCTGGGCGTCATCAAGCAAGACCCGGCGGGCAGAAATATACACTTCGGCATCCGAGAACATGCCATGGGAGGGATTCTCAACGGCATGGCCTTGAGCGACGCCCTCATTCCCTACGGGGCCACCTTCCTGGTCTTTTCCGATTATATGCGCCCGGCCATCCGCTTGGCGGCATTGATGAAGCTCCGGGTGCTCTATGTGTTCACTCACGACTCCATCGCCGTAGGCGAAGACGGTCCCACTCATCAGCCGGTCGAACATTTGGCGGGCTTGAGAATCATCCCCAACCTGGTCGTGGTGCGTCCCTGTGATGCCAACGAAACGGCCTATGCATGGCGGCTCGGCCTGGAACGCACGGACGGGCCGACCGCCCTGATCCTGTCTCGGCAAAAGCTACCCATTCTGGATCGTACCGGCGTTGCCTCCGCCCAGGGCGTCTTGCGCGGCGCCTATGTCCTCGCCGACGCCCCGGACGGCACGCCGGAACTTTTGCTGTTGGCGTCCGGGGCGGAAGTGCACCCGGCAATGGAAGCCTATGAGCGCCTTGTCGCCGAGGGCATTGCGGTTCGCCTGGTCAGTATGCCCAGCTGGGAAATCTTTGAAGCCCAAGACAAAACCTACCGCGACGACGTGTTACCCCCTCAGGTAACTGCCCGTGTAGCCATAGAAGCCGGCACTGCTATGGGCTGGGATCATTATGTGGGACCTCAGGGCCGCACGATCACGGTGGATCGGTTTGGAACCTCCGCCCCGGGGGGAACCGTTTTGGAGCGATACGGCTTTACCGCCGATGCCGTGGTTACGGCGGCTGAAGCCGTGCTGGCAAAGCAGCGGTAACCTCGGCGCCGACCGTACACAAAAAAAAAGATGACCGTTCACCCAAGTTGTGAAATAATAGGGTGTTAAAAGGAACACGCGCAGAAAGGATGCATCGTTTATGGCACGTCACAAAAGAATTGAAAGAAAAAGAGAGATCGATCGGCGAAGAAGGCGCCGCAAGAAGCGGAAAAAACTTCGAGCCAAAGGACTGCTACCCAAAGAAGACGAGTAGTTTGTTATACAAGATTAAGGTTTACATATGCAGATTTGTGTCATTGACGGTCAGGGCGGCGGTATCGGGAGTTTGATCATCCGAAAGCTTCGCGATACCTTCGATGAGTCGATTGACATCACCGCTCTGGGGACAAACGCCATTGCCACGGCACAAATGCTCAAGGCCCGGGCCAATCGTGGCGCAAGCGGCGAAAATGCCATTGTTCGAACCGTCCAAAGAATGGATGTCGTCATTGGGCCCATGGCCATCGTATTGGCCCATGCAATGATGGGGGAAGTCACACCGCAGGTGGCCGAAGCCGTATCGGCAAGTCCCGCCAAAAAGTTCTTGATCCCCCTATCACAAGAAGATGTACACATCGTCGGGCTTCCCACCACTCCGCTTCCCCCCCTGATTGAAATGCTCACGGAAGAACACCTCAAACCGTTGATCCACGGGACCGGATAGGCGTCTTTTGACGACTCGTCCGAAGGGAAGTCAGGCTGTCCGTTGAAGATTCGACTTGCCAAAACTGCGGGCTTTTGCATGGGCGTTCAGAGAGCCGTCGAAATCGTTTTGGATGTGGCCAACAGCGGCGCCACCCCGGTTTACACTTTCGGCCCACTGATCCACAACCCACAAGTGCTCGACATTCTGAAACAAAAAGGCGTATCGATTGTCACCGACCCCGCTCAAGTCCCACCGGGCCACATTGTCATTCGGGCCCACGGTATCACACCGCAAACCAAGGATGCCCTGAAAGCGGCCGGTTTCACCGTTGTTGACGCTACCTGCCCGCGGGTCATCAAGGTGCAAACCATCATTTCCAAATATGCCGGGCGGGGATACGAGGTCATCATCGTGGGGGATGAAAACCACCCCGAAGTAATCGGCCTCATGGGCTTTGCTCAGGGGCGGGCCCACGTGGTCCATGATCCTCGCCAGATCTCTCAACTGCCCCATTACACCGACGTGATCGTGGTTGCTCAGACCACCCAGGACGAAACGCTCTTTCATGGGGTGGTTAACGCCGGCAGGGCCCGATTTGCCAACCTGCAAGTATTTAACACCATTTGCTACTCGACTCGGGAACGTCAGGCGGAAGCCAGAGAAATGGCCCAAGACGTGGATGCCGTGGTGGTCGTCGGGGGACACAACAGCGGTAATACGCAGCGATTGGCTCAGGTAGTCGAACAGGAAGGCGTCCGTGCATGTCACGTTGAAAGTGAGTCGGACCTCGATTATGGGGCTCTCGGCTCGTCTCGCGCCGTCGGCATTACGGCGGGAGCGTCCACACCGAACTGGGTGATTAAAAAAGTCTATCAAAGTCTGGAAAATCGAACCGATGCCCACGTGGGATTTCTCGCCCAGGGGATTCGCCGACTACAACGGGGATTGCTTTTGAGCAACACCTATCTGGCCATTGGGGCCGGGTGCCTCAGCTACACCTGTGCCCTCCTTTCCGGTATTCGGCCGAGCCTACCGGCAGCCGTCATGGCCATGTGTTATGTTCTTTCCATGCATATACTCAACAACTTTATCGGCCAAGAAGCGGTCCGGTATAACGATCCCGACCGGGCGGCTTTTTATGAACATTATCAGTGGGCGTTAATTATGCTCGCCGTGGTGTCGGGAACCATCGGCTTGGTCATGGCATTTCTCCTGGGCCCCTTTCCGTTCGCCCTTTTAGGCATCATCAGCATCCTGGGACTCCTGTACAAGGTAAGGCTGGTCCCGGAATCGCTCATCGGCACGGTGCGGGTCCGGCGGATCAGCGACATCCCGGGGTCCAAAACAATATTGATTGCCCTGGCTTGGGGCATCGTCACGGCCGCATTACCCCATTTGTCCCAAGGGTTATCGGTGGGCCCGACCACGGTCTTCGTAGCCCTGTTTGCCGCGGCCATCGCCTTTGTCAGAACCGCCTTTTTTGACATCTTGGATATGCAAGGAAATCGTCTGGTGGGACAGGAGAGTCTGCCGATTATACTGGGTGAAGAAAACGTATTGGCCCTACTGAAACAGGTACTGGTCTTTTCCATGGGCGCATGCCTGTTTGCCCCTATCATGAATCTGGCCTCTACGTTGGCATATGGCTTGATTCTGTCCTTGCTCTACTTGGGATGGAGCATACAAGCCTTTGAAAAACGATGGATACTGCCGAGCGCCAAGTTCGAGTTTCTGGTGGAAACGGTTTTTCCCTTTACGGCCGTTGTTTCCTTCGTATGGCAATTGCTCTGATGGAACAACGGCGGAGGACCCGACGGCTGGATCTCCTATCAAGGCCTCGGCCCAGACGGGAGAAATACGGCAAAATGCGTCTTGCCACAGGAAGCTTGGGCATGCTACGGTATTAACTGATAGACAGGTTATTCGGTTACTCATTATCTCATAGAGCTTGCATTCGCTTTTGTATGCGTTGATGTGCAATATGGCTCAGAAAGGAGTTATTCAGATGTCGATGAAGAACAAGACGTGTTTAGCTGCCTTGGCGGTGCTTTTGGTAGTCGCCTGGGGCGTATGGCCCGCGTGGTCGGAAAAGGATCAGACCACGGAAAAAAAGGCCCCGGATACGGTAGCGGTGGTCAACGGCACGGTGATCACGGAAGCCGATTTCGAGCGGGAAGTCTCACGGACGCGGCAGCTTTACAGCCGCGGGAAGAATATGGAAAATCCCGGGTTGGCTCAAATCAGAGAAGACGCACTGAACCATCTCATCGAACGGGAATTGCTCTATCAGGAAAGCAAGAACAAGGGCATAACCGTGGATGAGTCGGTGGTCGAGGGCAGAATAGAGGGCCTTAGAGAGCGATTTCCGAGTGAGGAAGCGTTTAAAGAGGGCCTTGAGAAAATGAACCTTTCTCAAACCGTTCTGGAAAACCAACTGAGAGAGGGCCTGGCGATTCAGGCACTTATCGAAAAACAGGTGGCCCAGAAAGTCGAGGTGACGGAAGCAGAAGCCAAGTCGTACTACGATAAACATCAGGGACTCTTCGAACAACCCAAGCGGGTCCGGGCCCGACATATCCTGGTTAAAGTGGACTCCCAGGCCGACAAATCGAAAAAGGCCGAAGCCAGAGAAACCATTGAAAAAGCCCAAGCGCGACTCGAAAACGGCGAAGCGTTTTCCGCTGTGGCAGAGGAAATTTCAGAATGCCCCAGCAGCAAAAAAGGCGGTGATCTGGGATACTTCAGCAAGGGTCAGATGGTAAAACCCTTCGAAGAGGCCACCTTCGCCTTGGAACCGGGACAGGTGAGCGACATCGTAGAAACCCGGTTCGGATACCATTTGATCGAACTTTTGGACAAGAAAGAGGCGTCGATCGTCCCATACGGAGAGGCCAAAGATCGACTGACCGAGCAACTAAAACAACAAAAAGTGCGGGAAAAAATTACCGAATATGTAGCGGAGTTGAGGCAAAACGCGAAGATAGAAACATACATGCCGTGACATCGAACGGGTAAACGACAACGACACGGGTGCGGTTTGCATGCTTGCTTCCCCTCTCGGAAGCAGGGGCAAACCGCATCTCCCGCTAACTGCGGTAATCGGCGTTTATTTTCACGTAATCCGTCGATAGATCGCAGGTGTACACGGTGGCTGACCGGGAACCCTTTTTCAAATCGATTGTTACAACAAAGGTGGGCTTCTTCAACACCTGCGTGGCGGCTGCCTCCGCGTCTGGACCTGCATAGCCGCCCCCACTGACCAGCAAAACATCGTCAAAAAGGACATCGATGGTTTCCGGATTTATGGAAACGCCCGCCCGTCCCACCGCAGCCATTATGCGGCCCCAGTTGGCATCTTCACCAAAAAAGGCGGTCTTAACCAGCAGCGAGTCGGCTACCACATAACCGACCTGTTTGGCGGCCGCTTCTGTTTTCGCCCCCTTGACCGTAATCGCCACCGACTTGGTGGCCCCTTCGCCGTCTCCAACTATCTCCCACGCCAGAGAAACCAGCAAGTCATCAAGCGCCTCTTGAAACACCGCCCCACATGACGGCCGGCCGATATCCAGGCCGGACATCCCGTTGGCAAGCAAGAGAACGGTATCATTCGTGCTGGTGTCTCCATCGATGGTAATGGCATTGAATGACTGTTCCACCGCCCGCCGCAAGCTGTCTCGAAGCAAATCCGGGGTGGCCCCAAGGTCCGTACAGACGAAGCAGAGCATGGTTGCCATGTCGGGGCGAATCATTCCCGCCCCCTTGGCAACGCCGGTCACGGTAAATGTCCGGCCGTCAACACGTCCGGTACGCGAAGCGATCTTCGGGCGGGTATCCGTGGTCATAATGGCCTCGGCGACTTGGGGAAAACCGGTGGGGGCCAGCGCCCCGGAGGCCTGCGGCAACGCTTCGGTAATCACCGATACGGGCAATGGTTGCCCGATGACACCGGTTGAAGCCACCAGCACGAGTTCGGCCTCCAGACCCAGTGCCGAAGCGGCATGGTCGGCCACACGCCGAGCGGCGTCCATACCGGCGGACCCGGTGCAGGCATTGGCGTTTCCACTATTGGCGATAATCGCCTGGGCACGGCCGGATGTCAGTCGTTCTTTGTCCAAGATGACGGGGGCCGCCTGCACCCGGTTGGTGGTAAACATGCCGGCCGCACAGGCGGGCACCTGGGAAAAGATGACAGCCAAATCCTTCCGGTCTTGTTTCTTAATGCCGGCGGCTACCGCCCCGGCCAGGAACCCGGGAACTTCGTTCATGGCATTGGACCTTCTGCTTCGGACCGATTATAGGAGGCGGTTTTCAAAAAATGAACGTCGAATCAAAAAGCTCGGGACTGAGCAATATCGAGAATCATGAAGCACCAACGTCGCCGCGCCTGGCTTTCATTCAAACATTGAACCTTGGATGCTCGACGTTTCTCCTCTACTTCCCGCAACATTTTTTATATTTCTTCCCACTTCCGCAGGGACAGGGTTGATTGCGACCGACCTTTTTTTCTTTTCTTCGTACCGGGGCGTTGGCGCCCTCATCGCCGTGGGAATAGCTGATTTTTTCCCGCTTGGACTTCTCCTCGGCGGCAATTTCTTCCGGCTTGGCGATCTGAATTCGAAACAGATATCGTACGGTTTCCTCTTTGATACGCTCGATCATCTTGGCAAACATGTCAAAGGCTTCTTGCTTATAGACCACCAACGGATTCTGTTGTCCATATCCCCGCAGACCGATACCCTCCTTTAGTTGATCCATGGCCAGGAGGTGTTCTTTCCACAGGTTGTCCACCACTTGCAGAAGCACCATGCGTTCCAGTTCCCGCAGCTCTTGGGATCCGATATCCGATTCCTTCTTTTGATAGGCCGCCAACGCAGCGTCATAGACCTCCTTGACCAGAGATTCGCGGTCGAGTTCCCGTTGGGTCTCCCGGTTGATACTCAGCCGAAAGCCGAGTTGCTGATGGACGTCCTGCCGAAGGCCCTTCATATCCCATTCTTCGGGCAGCATATCTTCCTCGCAAAACCCGTAGACCAGCTGCTGACACACCTCCCAGATCATGTCTTCTATACTCGAGTGGAGGTCTTCGCCACCCAGTGCTTCCAACCGCTGGTTGTAAATCACTTCCCGCTGCTTGTTCATGACGTCGTCATACTCAAGCAAGTGCTTACGAATGTCGAAGTTCTGGCCTTCCACCTTTCGCTGGGCGTTCTCTATGGCCCGGCTGATCATTTTGTGTTCGATCGGTTCACCGTCCTCCATCCCCAAGCGTTCCATCACCGAGGAAATACGCTCTCCACCGAAGACCCGAAGGAGGTCATCTTCCAAGGACAAATAGAACCGTGACGACCCTTCATCTCCTTGTCTGCCCGAACGGCCCCGCAACTGGTTGTCGATACGCCGGCTTTCGTGGCGCTCCGTTCCCAGAATATGCAGGCCGCCCAATTCCTTGACCCCTTCTCCCAGGACGATATCCGTACCCCGTCCCGCCATATTGGTGGATATGGTCACATGATCCTTCTGCCCGGCGTTGGCCACGATTTCGGCCTCTCTTTCGTGATTCTTGGCATTCAGCACATCATGCTTGATCTTGGCCTTGGACAGCATGGCACTCAACTGCTCAGACTTGTCGATGGAAATGGTACCTACCAACACGGGCTGGCCTCTGCCGTTGAGTTCTCTGATCTCCTCCACCACCGCCTTAAACTTTTCCTGTTCCGTCTTGTAGATGACATCGGGGTAGTCGATTCGGATCATGGGCTCATTGGTCGGGATAACCGCCACATCCAGATTATAGATCTTCTTGAACTCGGCAGCCTCCGTATCCGCTGTTCCGGTCATGCCCGCCAATTTGTCGTACATACGAAAATAATTCTGGAATGTGATCGTAGCCAGGGTCTGATTTTCCTCCGCCACCTTTACGCCTTCTTTGGCCTCCACTGCTTGGTGCAATCCGTCACTCCACCGCCGTCCCGGCATCATCCGTCCGGTGAATTCATCGACGATAACCACCTGGCCGTCCTTGACCACATAATGGACGTCCTTATTGAAGAGCCAAAATGCCTTAATCAACTGTCGGGTGGCGTGAAATCTCTCAGAGGCTTCCCTATAGGCCGTCTCAGCCTTTTGTCGCTCCACGCGCTTTTCCGATGCGTTCAGGTCCTCGTTTTCCTCGATCTTTTGCAATTCTTCGTCCAGGTCGGGTACGATATAGTCGTCTGCACGACCGCCGTAAATCAAATGAAGCCCTTTTTCGGTGAGTTCCGCCAGATTGTTCTTCTCCTCGATGACGCAAAAAAGGGATTGATCGACTTCGGGAAGCAGTTTTTGTGTCGATAAATGCCCCTCCAGGCGCTCGACCTTCTTCATCAAGGCGGGATTCTTTGAAATAACATCCAGAAACCGGGGGTTCTTGGGATCTCCCCGCTTCACCTTCAACAACAGTTCCAACGTGGTGTCGTCCTCGTTGCCTTCTTGGATCCGTTCCATCGCTTCATCCAGGAGGCCGCCGACCAACCGGTCCTGGTGACTCCGCAATTTCACCACCTTGGGCCTCATCTCATCATACAGCTGGTCCGTGGTCTGCTCCACGGGACCTGAAATGATCAAGGGCGTCCGTGCCTCATCGATAAGAATGCTGTCAACCTCATCCACGATGGCGAAATGATGTCGCCGCTGGACCATTGCGTCCAGCGAAAACTTCATGTTGTCGCGCAGATAGTCAAAGCCGAACTCGTTGTTCGTGCCGTAGGTGATATCCGCATTGTAAGCCGCTTTCCGCTCTTGATCATCCAACCCTTGAATAATGGTACCCACCGTGAGGCCAAGAAAATTGTAGACCTGACCCATCCATTCCATGTCGCGGCGGGCCAAGTAATCATTCACTGTAACAATGTGAACCCCCTTACCGGTTAAGGCGTTCAGGTAGGCAGGCAAGGTCGCCGCCAGCGTCTTTCCCTCGCCCGTCTTCATTTCCGCAATCTTGCCTTGATGCAACACAATGCCGCCGATCAGCTGCACATCAAAATGCCGCATGTTGAGGGTGCGTTTCGACGCCTCTCTAACCACGGCGAAGGCTTCCGGCAGGAGATCATCTTCGGAGGCCCCTGCGTCGATCCGTTCCCGGAATTCGGCGGTCTTCGCTTGAAGCTGACTGTCGCTTAGGGCCTGGATATCCGGCTCCAAGCCGTTGATTTGCTCTACAAGGGGTTCTAATTTCTTGAGTTCCCGTTCGTTTTTACTCCCGAAAATCTTATGTAAGACGTTTCCAATCATGGGCAAAGAAAGTCCTTCCTGATCTATGAAATCGGGTCGTGTCGCCACCCACCAACCGGAGGAAACCACGGGATGCCAGACCGATCCCGGATAAGGGCTGATACAAAAAAGCCCTTCGCTAATTTATAGCAGACATTCCGGACCCCAACCAAGGCTTTTCTGACCGGGTATCCCTGTGATGTGTATAGATAAACGAGCAGCGGATGGGTGGAAATTAGGGTTCGCCCTTAATTGAGGATATACTTTTCAGGATTGACGGGAATACCGTTTACATGCACTTCGTAGTGGAGATGGGGCGCTGTGCTCCGGCCCGTATTTCCTACCAGACCGATCTTGTCTCCCCGCTTCACGCGATCGCCTCGTTGAACCAGGATCTCATGCAGGTGGGCATACCGGGTTACTTTTCCGTAGCCGTGGCTGATCTTGACCGTCTTGCCCAGACCACCGTTTCTCCCGCAGAATGTAACCACGCCATCCGCACTGGCGATCACCGGCGTCCCCTGTCGCGTGGCCACGTCCAGCCCGCCGTGAAACTCTCTCAATCCGGTGAAGGGCGATTTTCGGTAACCGAACTTGGAGGAAATCCATCCCCGGGTCGGCTTGATCGCCGGCGTGCAAGCCAAGAGGGATTTTTGATGCTTGATGTGGTCGTGGAGCTTTTCAAAGGCTTTCTTCTGGACGAACGCGGCTTCATCCAGTTGCTCCAACTGGGCATGCATCGTTCGCATGACCGGATTGTGGCTTTCGGTGAGCTTGGGTAGGTCTTCCAAATCTTGACCGGTTGTACCCCCAATGCCGAATACGCCGTCCTGGTGCTCCGGCGCTTCCACATTGGCGATGATCCGTATCTTCTTTTCAAAATCGTGCAGGGCGGCCATCCGTTTGTTCAGGGATCCGATCCGTTTGGCATATGCCTGTATCTGCACCCGCTGATTCGCCACTTCCCGGGCCAAGGCCTCCATCGCCGGCACCTTTCCCTTCACCTTGACATAGTCGTGGACCAAAAACCCCGCGCCGGTCAACAGCACCAATGCCATGACCGCAACAACACCCAGGAACACCTTGGAACACTTGACCTGTTTTACATGTGAGGTGTTTTCAGGAACAATGAGAAAGGTGATCTTTTGTCGTGGCAAAATCAAGCCCCCCTTGCTTGAAGGTGGAAAAAGCCATTCGAACTACATCACAATTCGCGCATGTTTACCAAACGTTCACAAACCGTGTCAAGGCTTATTCACCGGAACCTCCCGGACTCCTTGGTTAAAAGCAACTATCATGCCAGGAAGCCGGCACAGCTATGCCTTAACCACTATATCGGAAAAACGGGTTTTAAACATTAGGCCCACCCGACGGCTGGCCCCCACCTTTCACTCGGATTCACCCGTCCACCGGTCGGATTAAGGCAATCTCGTCACAGTCGGGAAATTTGACACACTTGATGCAATCCGCCCAAATCTTCTGTGGCAACGTGGCCTTATCCACAATGCGAAATCGGTGTTTTTTAAAGAATTCAGGCTGATAGGTCAGGGTAAATACCCGACTTATCCCCAGCCCTTGTGCCTCTGCGATAGCCGCCGTCACCAGGTTCGATCCGATTCCCTCGCTCTGACGGGCCTCCTCGACGGCCAAAGATCGGATTTCCGCAAGATCTTCCCAGCAGACATGGAGCGCACAAATTCCCACGACACCCTTGTCCGGATCTTCACATACGCTGAAATCCCTCACGCAATCGTAGAGGTCGCTCAGCGCCCGGGGCAGGAGATGCCCCTGATCGGCGTATGATTTGAGCAAGGCGTGTATGGCTTTAACATCATGGATGGTTGCTTTTCGGATCATGGAAATCCTTTGTCAGGGCTTGGTGGACGGATCGGGGCTGTCACAGGTTGCCTGTCGGCTTCTCGTCTTACGCAGAAAAAAGAGATAATAGAGGATCAACACCGGATAGGGCAAAAAGGCCTGCTCGAAGCGACCGTTGAAAAACGCGTACGTCGAGTAAAAAATGCAACCGCATACCAAACATATCTGTATGTAGGCCAAAACCCGTGTAACCGCTTTTCCCATATTCTCACCCATCCCAGAGGTGATTGTCCATTCACCCACTGAAAATCGGTATCCAAATCACATACTTCTCATAGTACAAGCCATCACAAAATGCCAGTGCTTTCCTCTAATTCTCTATTGCGGTTATCCAAAATACGCAACTTATCGCCACCACGAGGCCAGTGGGGATTGAGACGTAAGTCGGGCAACTGTCTGAGTCGTTTAGGCCGCGTTTGGACGGCCGCAACTCGGTCAAGTTGGTACCCCTTTTACTGTCTGCATCCATGAACTTTCGTTAACAGACCATTCAAAGGCCGTCCTTACGCGGCCTTTACGGCGAGTTTTGGCAGTCTTACGTCTCAATTCCCATTGGCCGACGAACTCCCGGTCTTGCGCTTTGTAGATAACGGCATTCTCTATTTCACAGCGATGCCCGTTATCCGAATCACCGGGGATCTGTTACGACAATAACGTTTTTGTACACCCGATGTCCGAGTGGTCATTTAGGGGGTTTTTGGATTTGGGATAACTTGACAACGAGAAGACCAGAAGAGTAGGGTTATTCCACCTGATAAGGAGCAGGGGCTATGGACGGGCGTGAGAAAGAGGCGGGCCACGTAATCAGCTTCAAGGCTATCGGCGTAATCCATTCTCCATTTAAGGACCCCAAAGGAACGCCCATACAGCCGCGAGGGGCCCGGGACGTCCCGGGAACGGCGGTCGTGTTCGAGCCTTATCAAGAAGGCCTGAAAGACCTCGACGGCTTTTCCCACGTGATATTGATTTACCATTTTCACCTGGCCACCGCCGGCCCCCTGATAGCAAAACCCTTCTTGGATCAGCAGAGTCACGGCATTTTTGCCATTCGAGCCCCCAGTCGGCCGAATCCCATCGGTATTTCCGTAGTCCGTCTCTGCGGCGTGGATGATGGGCGACTTCACTTGAAAGACGTAGACATCGTCGACGGCACGCCCCTTCTGGATATCAAACCGTATGTGCCGGAATTTGACGTGCGAACGGTGGAAAAAACGGGATGGCTCGAAACGCAGACCGACCAAATGTCCCGGTGCCGAGATGACGGGCGGTTCTCTCAAAAATAGGGGTAGGGGGTCGATACGAGCGTGGCGGACACCAGTGAGGGCGGTTTTTTGGAACCTGCATACATAGAAACATACCATCGGGGGCGCTTGGCGGAGAAGATTCGCTCCGCCCGGAAAGCACTTGAATCTTGCTCCCTGTGTCCGCGAGAATGTGGGGTTAACCGGCTGATCGGGGAGCGAGGGATATGTCAGACCGGCGAGAAAGCCGTGGTGGCCGGCTGCGATCCCCACTTTGGAGAGGAACGGCCTTTAGTGGGCAAACATGGCTCGGGCACCATCTTCTTTGCCGGTTGTAACCTCTTGTGTCTCTTTTGTCAGAATTACGATATCAGCCACGAGATGGCCGGCACTGAATGGTCTCCCGAGGACCTGAGCGCCGGGATGCTTTCCCTTCAGAGCATGGGGTGTCACAACATCAACTTTGTCACACCGACTCATGTG
This sequence comes from uncultured Desulfobacterales bacterium, assembly GCA_964532395.1. GTDB lineage: Bacteria > Desulfobacterota > Desulfobacteria > Desulfobacterales. Next base: position 13,839 of record CAZHHS010000015.1, read on the forward strand.
GTCCCGCAGATCCTGATGGGTCTCGAGAAAGCCATCGCGGGAGGGCTTCGTGTGCCCGTGGTTTACAACAGCAGCGGATATGACAAGGCGGAAACACTCAAACTGCTGGACGGGGTCTTTGATATCTATATGCCCGACTTCAAGTTCTGGGATCCGGGCGTGGCAAAACGGCTGTGCAAGGCCGCCGACTACCCACAAATCGCTCGAGACGCTCTGCGGGAGATGCATCGACAGGTTGGCGACTTACTGATCAATGCTGAGGGCATCGCCGTGCGGGGGGTGTTGATCCGGCATCTGGTCCTGCCCAACGGTCTTGGGGGAACCCGCGATATTATGCGCTTTTTAAAGACGGAAATATCGAAAAACAGTTATGTGAACATCATGGCACAGTACCGTCCCTGCGGTCAGGCAATGAATGACCCCGATATGGCCCGCTCCCTCCGTGACGAAGAATACCAAGAGGCCGTGGACATTGCCGCTGAAGAAGGGATTTCAAGACTCGATAAGAGACGGCGAGCCTTCATGATCAACTGGTTTTAACCGATATGGAACGGATCTTTGCCATCGGCGACATTCACGGCTGCCTTGACAAGTTGCTGCAGTTAATGGATCGAATCGAAATCGACTTCCGCCGGGACCGGATGATATTTCTGGGAGATTATATCGACCGGGGACCCCGCTCAAAAGAAGTGGTGGACTACTTGATCGGGCTGCAAGCCGAAACGGACCGGGTGGTTTTTTTGAAAGGAAACCACGAAGAAATGCTGGAAAGGTATTTGGAAGGCACCGACCGGATGATGTTCCTGGACAACGGCGGTGAGGCCACCTTGAAAAGTTACGGGGAAACAGCGGATAAGCGGGAGACTGAGACCATACCTGCCCGGCACCTGGCTTTTTTTGAATCCCTGCGTTTTTATTACGAGACCTCCTCCCACATCTTCGTCCACGCCGGCTTGAAACCACAGATTCCTCTTGAAAAACAGGATCCATGGGATATGCTGTGGATTCGAGACGAATTCATATATTCTGATTTTGACTTCGGCAAACCGGTTGTTTTCGGCCATACACCATTTCGAAAACCGTTGGACCTCAAGAATAAAATCGGTATTGACACCGGGGCTGTATACGGCAACCTGTTGACTTGCGTAATCTTGCCGGAGAAACGGTTTATCAGTGTTTAAAATCTTCTTGAAAAAGCGGGATACCCGCCGGAGAACGAACGGGGGCAGGAAAACAACGAAACCAAAAGGCGGCCGGCTTCACGGTTAGGGTGTCGGATGGCAGACACCGTTGCAGTAAGTACCTAAAACGACGACCGAAAGACGGGTGGTGTGACAATGATGAAACGGGTATGTGTCTTGGTGATCCTGTTGGTGATGTCCGTAGCGGGGAGCGCAATGGCCCAGCGGGTGGCCGTTGTGGTAGATCGGGCCAACGTTCGGTCCGGTCCCGGTACCGACCATGATATCCTCTGGACGGTAGGCAAGTACTATCCCCTGGAAGTGATCAAATCATCGGAAGACTGGTACCAGGGCCGGGACTTTGAAGGGGATGTCGGCTGGATTTTTCACTCCCTGGTAAAGGAGATACCGTCCGTGGTTGTCAAAGCCCCGCTGGTAAACGTGCGCAAAGGGCCGGGAACCGACTTCAGGGTATTGTTCCAGGCGGAAAAGGGGGTCAGTTTCAAGATGCTGTCAGCCCAAAAGAAATGGCTTAAGATTAAACATGCCGATGGCGAGGTCGGTTGGATCCACCGGTCTTTGGTATGGGGCCGCTGAAGCCTACAGCAAGTTCTTCACCGTTTGTTCCAGTCTGTGCCTGGGCAGCAGCCCGATGACCCGCTTGGCGATTCGGCCGTCTCGGTCGATAAAAAACGTCGTGGGTACGCCCTCGATACCTCCGTAGTCCATCACGACCTCCCGAGTGCCCACCACAACGGGATAGGTAATATGAAAATGCTGGACGAAGGACTCAAGAATAGGCGCGCCTTCCATATCGAGACCGACCCCGACGATCTCAAAGCCCTGGTCGAAAAACTGCTTCCTCAACTGAATGAAGTCCGGCACCTCTTGTCGACAAGGGCTGCACCAGGTGGCGAAAAAGTTGAGCACCACCACCTTGCCGCGAAGGTCGTCCAAACGAAGTATCCCTCCTTCCAGATCTCTAAGCGCGAAATCCGGTGCGGCGCGACGCTCGGAAGAGATATCGGTGCTTTCGTCTTTCCCACAAGCGCCCAGCGACAGGAGCACCATTAGCATCAGAATAAATGAAATTTGAAACCGTACCCCCATAAGACCCTATCCTCTCTGAAGGGCAAACACCTAGGCCTGTCCCCTCGCTGGCACCCCGAAGGCATAACGTATCTATCAACGTTTATCAAGAAAGCCTGCTGCTGAAAACGATAAAGTGTTCACCCAAATCCACCGCTGGGGAGACGGCCATACACGTCGCCGAGTGGCCGACACCCGACAGGCCTTTAGGTCATTCAAACCATTGACGGCGGGAATGCACTGCTAGCGGCGTGCCTTGTAGACATTGATCAAACCGTTGGTGGAGGCGTCATGCGATGTTACCGGTTCATCACCGTCCAGTTCATTGAGAATCGCCTTGGCCAAGACTTTGCCCAATTCCACCCCCCACTGATCGAAGGAATTGATATTCCAGATGACCCCTTGGACGAAAATCTTGTGTTCGTAAAGGGCGATCAAGGCGCCCAGTGTCTTGGGGTCGAGCTTCTGGAACAAAATGGAGTTGGTGGGACGATTTCCTTCAAAGACCTTGTGGGGGGCCAGCGCCTCGATGTCCGACTCGAGCTTGCCGGCGGACGCCATCTCCGCCCGGACTTCCTCCAGTGTCTTTCCCCGCATCAACGCCTCGGTCTGGGCAAAGAAATGAGACAGCAGAATCTCGTGGTGCTTGCCAATGGGATTGTGGCTCACGATGGGGGCCAAGAAATCGGCGGGTACCAGCTTGGTACCCTGATGGATCAGTTGATAAAAGGCGTGCTGTCCGTTGGTTCCCGGTTCCCCCCAGACGATGGGCCCGGTCATGTAGGTCACCGGCTTGCCTTCTCGGTCCACCCGTTTGCCGTTGCTTTCCATATCCCCTTGCTGAAAATAGGCGGCAAACCGCTCCATGTATTGATCATAAGGTAAAATCGCGTGGGTTTCAGCCCCGAAGAAGTTGTTATACCAAATACCCAGCAATGCAAGGATGATCGGCATGTTTTGGTCCAACGGTGACCGCCGGAAGTGCTCATCCATGTCATGCGCTCCTGCCAGCAGAGATTCGAAGTGATCCATGCCGATGGAAAGCGCGATGGAAAGGCCGATGGCGCTCCACAGGGAATAGCGCCCTCCCACCCA
>CAZHHS010000016.1:0-17057 GCA_964532395.1 uncultured Desulfobacterales bacterium
AGGGTTATCCCTAAAGTTACCCGTAAACCTTGGATTTATTCTCTATGGAGCGGTTGCGAAACATTGCCCCCCGATACGGTGACAGGCGGAGCGCTGCGGGGATCCTGATACGCTCAACCGGCGGGTTGCTTCTGCTCGGTTTGATAACAGCCGTTCAGGTCATCTGCGGTTGGGCTTTGGCCGGGGACCGGGGCCCCACGGGGCGACTCGATTATGCCGTCATTGACGAGGCGTCCGGAGAACACAAGGGCGCGGTGAGGCTGGAGATTTCCGAGAAGCCGGGACGATTTCAATGGCGGGAGGTCCGCACATTCGAGGCGGTGGAAACCGATCGATTCGATGTAACTTTCAACCCGGATACACTTTTGCCCATTCAGTATGAACGTCGAATGCAAACGAAACAGGGCGGACAGATCCTGCGTCTGGAAGTTCAAGGCGACGAATTGGTGGCCATGTTTGAACGGACAACGGGGGGTCGGTTCACCCAGCACCTCGCGCTACCCCCCGGCGAAGTGGTGATCGAACCCCTTTTGAAGTATTATCTTTCCCGGGTTTGCCAAGGGCCTGCTACGGAGGGACGGTTTACCTTAATCGTGTGGCTGGATGATGAGCTCAAGCGATTCCGCTTAAAGTGGGAAATCAAGGAACGGGAAATGGTGGAAGTTCCTGCGGGCCGGTTTGAATGCATCCGCCTGGAAGTCTCTTCGGTCGCCTGGTATCTTCGACTCATAACGCCGAGTCGATCGGTCTGGTTGCATGCCGCGGACGGGCATGCCATTGTTCGTACGACGGTGCAACGCAGCCTGCTGGCAGAAGAATGGCTCATGGTGCTGAGCCGTCGTCAAATGCCAGAAGTTCCTGCGTCGTCGCCTTAATGCCCGTATCCCTACCCCATGCCCAAAACGTCACACAATTGTCACATTTGACTATTGTGTCCACTGCCGGCAAAATGATATAAAATACAGTTTATAATCAAAATCTTCGGGGCGCCGAGTCGGACTGTCGGCTGGGCATTAGGGCGACCGCCAGGGCCTGTTTTGCCTAAGGAAAGACGGAAGATGGGATCAAAAGGGCAGAAGATAGAAAAATATCTTACCTTGGAGGAACTTCCCGCGTTCTTTCGAGACGTCGCCCGCCGCATGGAGACGGCGCTGGTTGAAAGAAACGCCGGCCGGCCGGACGAGTGGTCGACCTTCAGGAGTATCAAAATCCGGATCAAGCAATCGGGGCCCCAGGTGGCCGTAAAGATCAGGATAAAAGGGGACGGTTCGGGAAACACCGATCCATCGGGCGCCGGGCGCAAGCAGGGCAAACCGGAAGCCGTTTCTTATAAGCAGTTGAAAAAACGAATGGATAAGACGTTCAGTGACCTGTCGCGCAGCTTGCGGGAGGGCTTCATCCCGACGGCCGCCAACGTCGATCGGTTTCATCGGGAAGCCCAACACATGGTTACCTATGAAGATAAAGGCAAACCATACTATGATGAATTCATGAAGGCGGCGCACGGTTTCATGGATGCTTGCCGAAACGGTGACCTCACGGTGGCGCAGGCGGGGTGCCGGCGACTGGCGGACCTAAAGAAGGCTTGTCACGACCGCTTCAAGTAGTGATGGGCCGCCGTGTCCCGCCGCCTGGAACGTCTCCGAAGAAGGGGAAATAAGATGGTAATGACCAAGTCACAAAAGAACAGCGGCCCGTTGTTATTGGTTCCCGATGATCTATCCGCTGAGGTGACGGACGAAGACCGACGCCGTTTTTTCCAAATCGTGTCGACGGACCTGACGCCGGATCAGGTGCAAAGAATTGTTGCGCCGCCCCAATCCTATGGAAAGGAAAAATCCGTGCTGGCCGTTCATTGGCACCCCGAGTTCATTCCGTTGGACCTGGTTTCTCAGCGCATTGATGCCCTTTTTCCGAACCGAGTGAATGAGCTGATTATCCCGACCCAACACAATGTCTTGTTGAGTTTCGGCGGATATGCAGGTGTGGAGGTGGACTGCTATTCCAGGGGGTTCAATCAGAAGGTGCAGCTGTTGGTCCATTTTGAAGACGAACGGGTTGCCGATGCCCCCGTATTTCGGTCTATTTTGGCCCACACATTCAAGTATCGGTCGTCCCAGCTCTTGGAATTCATCCATACCATCACGGAGCCCAAGGAGGAGTGGATTGAAACGGCGGCCCGGGAAACGGGCGCAGACGGTGCGGTCATTCAATTTGTGCAAATGAACGTGCGAAAGATTGAAACGCTCCTGGAACACCACGGCGACGAAATTCCGGTGGCATCGATCAAGAACAAATTACTTCGCAACTACTTTGACACCCTGAGAGAAACCTATGGCGACGGCTTGATCGATCGTGTTCAGACCTATCTGCGGGCGGTAAAGATGATCGTAAAAGCCCATTTTCCCTTCAAATACTTTTACCGTACGTCCGATGTCATTGCCGAGGCCCGCTCCATCGGCGGCGGGGTCGTGATCCCGCACCCCGAACAGTTTTGGCCGATTTTATTGGCCGACTACGATGTGGACGGATACGAGATCTGGAATCCCGAGTCTCGGCGGTACACCGAGTTTTTGATTACCGTCTTGCACGAAAAGAACAAGCAAAGAGGGGCCGGACAGCCTGAACTGCTTTTGTTTATGGGTGATGATACCCATCTGGGAGAAAAGGTAAAAGATCCGGCTCAGCAAAATACGGCCAAGGCGTCTCGGGAAATCGGGGTCCAACCGGCTTGGCATGATTTGATGATCAAAAAGAAACTCATTGTGGCCAACATGGACAGGGATCGGATCATTCGGGAATACAAGAATCGCTTGGCCGGCTGATTGGCGGCCCCGATTCGGTGTGGGTGGGGGGGAAGGGAGCGCACAATGGCTGAAGATGGCAGGTTTGTTTTCGAGTCATTTCAAGACAGGGAGACCATCAAAGAATACTTTCGGGCCCTCATGGACGGCATCGACAAGGGAAAGATCGTGATGTCCTCGGATGGTGAGGGTATCGAGTTACATCCTGATGAACTGTTGCGATTTGCGGTCAAGGTCAAGCGGAAAGGCGGTGACAGTTCGTTGAGTATCAAAATATCTTGGAAGGACAAGAAAAAAGGGGCTGTCTCTGGAAACGACAGATTCCGGATTTCTTCTTAGTCGGCCATGATCACATTCCAGGGGCTGGAGGAAAACTTCAGGTTCATTTCACTTGAAGTTGCCAACCAAATCAAAGCAACCACCCGGTTTTTGAATTCTCCCTCGCACGAGCTTTACGATAAGATCGTATCTCGCGACGATTACATCGACAACTTAAAAAACATTGTCGAAAACAACTGTTTTTCGAAAATTCATACCGACAAGCGGATTTCAAAAAAACGAATCGATGAGATCCGTTCCGTTCACATTATTTGCGTAAACTTGGAACGAATCGCCGACTTTTGTGTAAACATCGTCGGTCAGGTCGGATATCTCAGCGATCCCACATTCTTGCATCGTTTTGACTACAAATCGATGATGGCCGAGATCAGGAAAAGTGTTTCCCAAATTCTCTCTTCCCACGACAAGCAGGATCTGGGCGGGGCACTTTCCATCTGTCGCTCTGAATATACCTTGGACCAAATGTATAAGGCAAACTTCGACCGGGTCATGGCGGAGTTGGGCGCCGGGCGGAACATGCAGGATTATATCACCGTCCTTTTCATGTTTCGCTACTTGGAACGTATCGGTGATTCTCTGCTCAATATCGGAGAGGCCTTACTTTTTTCCATCATCGGGGAAAAGGTTCGAATCGAGCAGTTTCAAGCGTTGCAACAGTCCTTGACCAATACCGGATTTAAGGGATGCATATCGGATATCGATTTTCAATCCATATGGGGAACCCGTTCCGGCTGTCGCATCAGCCGCATTGGCGGAAAAGAGTCTCGGCAAATCGATTACACCCATGAGAGCGTCTTCAAGGAAGGCCACCTGACGAAAATCCGGAAAGAAAAACAAAACATTGAAAAATGGGAAAAGATCTTTGAGGGTCTGGGCCCCCGGATTTTCAGCTATCAAGAAGAGGCGAGGAAAGCCTCTCTTTTGGTGGAGTTTCTGCCCGGATGTACCCTGGACGAAATCATCCTTACCGCAGGACAGGATGTCCTGGAGTGGGTACTTATGACGTTGGCCCAGACAGTGGAGGAGCTATGGGAATCGTCAAAAAAAGAGGTTCCTGCTAAGATCAGATACGTTCGTCAGATACAGGACCGGCTGGAGCAGATCAGTCAAGTGCACCCCGAGTTCGTCCGGGACACAAAAGAGGTGGGTACGGCGCGAATTGATTCCACCCAGCACCTTATAACCCGGTGCGGGAAGATCGAAAAAGGGCTCAGAGCACCTTTTAGTGTATTTATTCATGGGGATTTCAATACCAACAATATCGTGTACAATCAAAGCAAGGAGCGCGTTCATTTTGTAGATCTGTCTCGATCCGAGATGGCGGACTATGTTCAAGACGGGTCGGTTTTTCTCGTTTCCAACTTCCGGATGCCCGTATTTGAAGAAAAGCTGCGAGACCGGCTGAACGGCGTGATCGAGACATTTTTTGAATTTCTGAAGAACTTCGCCCGGGAGCAAGAAGACCGGACCTTCGATATAAGGATGGCATTGGGGCTTGCCCGGTCGTTTTATACTTCCACCCGCTTTGAGATGAACTCCGATTTTGCGAAAGAGATGTATTTGCGGGCCGTTTTTTTGCTTGAGAAGGTGGTGAATCATCACACGCATCCCTGGGAGGCGTTCAAACTACCCAGCCATGTCCTTTATTACTAGCCAGATCGGAGGTCGCTCAGGCTTTCTACCGCTTATGTTGTCTGCCGCTTTGATGCCGTTTTTTTCTGCGGGACTTCATAACTTCCGGGCGCTTCCCGCTCCGGGCGGCGTTGTATGCGATCAAAAGAGCGATGGTGAAAGGAGTTTGTGACAGCCGAGCCATGCGAATAGGCGTTGTTGGATCGAGGGGTGGGTGGTCGTCGGAAATGCTAGCGGATCGAGTCGCCGACATGTGCGGCTACCGGCTGCTCATTGAAATGGATGAGGTCCGGTTGGATTTGGAGTCGGGACAGGCCTGGTTTGAAGATGTGGACATCGCGGCCTTGGACGGCGTCATCATCAAAAAAATCGGTGCCCGGTATTCGCCCAATTTGCTGGACCGGCTGGAAATATTACGATTTCTTGCGGAACGGCGGTTGAAGGTGTTTTCCTCGCCCATGCGGGTCATGCGGGTACTCGATCGGCTGAGTTGTACCGTAACCTTACGGTTGGCCGGTATTCCCGTGCCGCCCACTACGGTGACCGAAGATGTCCGACAGGCGAAACGGGCCGTCGAGGCCTATGGGGAGGCCGTGTTTAAGCCCCTGTATACCTCCAAGGCCAGGGGGATGGTGGTGGTTCGGCGGGGCGAGGATGTGCAGCGGGCCATTGACGCCTATCGTCGGGACAATCCCATCATGTATATCCAGAAAAAGATCGATATCCAGGAAAAGGACCTGGGCATTGCATTCATCGGCGGCGAGTATTTGACCACCTATGCCCGGTGTAAACAAAACGATTCCTGGAATACCAGCACGGCTTCCGGCGCCAAGTATGAGGCCTTTGATCCGCCTCCGGAGATCATTGAATTGGCGAGAAAGGCACAGGCGTTGTTTGATTTGTATTTTACCTGCGTGGATGTGGCTTTGACCAGACAGGGGCCCTATGTTTTCGAGGTCTCTGCATTTGGCGGCTTTCGGGGTATTCAAGAAACGCGGGATATCGACCCGGCAACGCGATGTGTTGAGTATGTGATGGAGCAGATTCGTGGCTGAGCCGACAAGAAAAGGACTGGTGGAGACCTATCGGAAAACCTATCCCACCCGGGAGGCACTCAGGCTGGCTTTTGGGGAATGCCGGATAGTTGTTGAGACCAATTCCGGGGATCTGAAGAAGCGTTTGGCCGATTACTATAAGGGGTTTTTGAGCCAAAGCGGCACGGCGGACATCCGGATTACCGTTCATCAGGCGCCCGTCCAGGACCTGGCGTTATCCTTTGTGACCAAGCCGCCGGATCCCGGTAAGACCAAAATTAAGGAAGCCTATGTGGACCTGCCTGACGGTCGGGTCGTCCGAAAGCAACTGACCGGCATTCTATTCGTTTTCGGAAACGGGGATCATCTGGCCGTGGGGCCCTGTTTGGAGAATACCAATCAGATCGTCAATTTCGTCAATAACCGCTACATTGAATGGCGACTCGACAGAGGGGGTCTTCTCGGACACGCGGCAGGTATCGCCCTGGGTCCTCGGGGGCTGGCAGTGGCAGGTTTTTCCGGAATGGGGAAATCGACTTTGGCACTTCACCTGATGCGTCGAGGAACCGCGTTTGTCAGTAACGATCGGATGATCGTCGAAAACGGCAAAGACGGACTCTGTATGCACGGCGTTCCCAAAGAGCCCCGTATCAACCCGGGAACCGCGTTGTCAAATCCGTGTCTGGGCGGTATCATTAGTTCGGCAGACAAAAAGCGGTTTTCGCGGCTTTCGAAAGCGGAGCTATGGGATCTGGAGTACAAATATGACGCCCCCATAGAGGCCTGTTTCGGGCCCGGCCGTTTTGTCCTGAGCGGTTCAATGGATGGTCTGGTTATCTTGAATTGGGAACGTGGTGAGAGCCCGCTGATCGCCCGTACGGTGGTTCCTTCGGAGCGGAAAGACTTGCTGTCCGCCTTTAGAAAGAAGAAAGGACTTTTCTATTTGCCTTCCAACGGTGGTCACGGCGACGATCCCGCACTGGAAACCTATGCCGCCTTTTTATCGAATTGCAAAGTGATAGAAATGGCCGGTGGCGCCGATTTTGAGGCCGCGACAAAGATGTGCTTGCGATTTTTGGAAAGTGGCGAATTTGACGGCAAGCGGTGAATTTAGGTGAGCCGGTTCGATTTGTCCCGTCTCCCTTTTTGAGATACCATCGTCGGTGTATGGTTACTGTAAAGATCACAAAACAGGTGAAACTGCCGGACCCGGTAAAGCTGGCACGCTATGAGAAAAGTCCGGAACTGGGCCCCAAGCTGCTTTTCTTTAGCGGGGGAACGGCCTTGCGGGAACTCAGTGCCGCCCTGATCCGGTACAGCCACAATTCGATTCATGTGGTCACGCCGTTTGACTCGGGCGGGAGCTCGGCCAAACTCAGGGCTGCATTCCACATGCCTGCCGTGGGAGATATCCGGAACCGGCTGATGGCCCTTGCCGACCAGAGTCTGCACGGGAACCCGGAAATCTATGCCCTTTTTGGCTACCGGTTTTCGAAAAGAAAGGGTCGGACGGCCTTATTGGGGGAGTTGGATCAGATGGTGCGAGGCAAACACCGTCTGGTGGCGAAAATTCCCGGTCCCTTGCGAAAAATCGTCCGCCATCACCTTTTGGTATTTCGAGAACAGATGCCCGAAGGCTTCGATTTGAGGGGGGCGAGTTTGGGAAACATCGTATTGACCGCCGGTTATTTGAGTAATCGTCGGCACATCGATCCGGTCATCTTCATTTTCTCCAAGCTGGTTCAGGTGCGGGGGATGGTCCGCCCTGTTTTGAACAAAGATCTTCATCTGGCGGCTCAGTTGGAGACGGGTGAATGGGTCTTGGGGCAACATCTGCTCACCGGCAAGGAGGTGGCGCCCATCCGGGCAAAAGTGAAGCGGGTTTTTTTGAGCAACGATCTGAACGACCCTATTGAGGTTCAGGCGTCGATTCGAAACAAGATGAAGGCCCTGATCGCGGAGGCGGATCTGATTTGTTATCCCATGGGCAGTTTTTATTCCAGTCTGATAGCCAACCTCCTTCCCAAAGGGGTGGGAGAGGCCATCGCCCGCAATCCATGTCCAAAAATATTCATTCCCAACTCGGCCAAGGACCCGGAGACCCTTCGGCTTGGTTTGGCGGAACAGATTGAGCGGCTGATAGGGTACCTGAAAAAGGATGCCCCCCATCGGATTTCGACGCGGTCGGTTTTGGACTTCGTTCTGTTGGATACCAGGGGGGGGCGGTATCCGGGGCGATTTTCAAAGCGAAACCTACGGGCACTCGGGGCGGAGGTGATCGATTGCCCCTTGGTGACCAAGCAAAGTGCCCCGTACATCGATGCACAGCGGTTGGTTCCCATTTTGTTGTCACTGGCGTAGAGAGCGTCCGGTGGCTTTCGGCTGAGGGGTTATTATTTGGTTGCAGAGAGGTTAAAGGAGGCAAGAAATGGAAAAGAACAAGGTGTCGTTTCGGCAGTCCATGGAGACCGCAGACGCAGTAAAGATGCTCCAGGATCTGGTAAAGAGCGTTAAGGCCGGGAAAATCGTTGTAGAGCAGGGAGACGCTTTTGTGAGCATGGATCCGGCCGAGAAGGTGGATGTTGAGATCGAGGCAAAACAGAAAAAGGGAAAAGGGGAATTGTCCATTGAGTTGTCTTGGCGGGAGGCCGGTCCGGCAGAGGAGGAAGCCTCGCTCAAGATTTCCGCAACGGAGCCCGAAACAGCCGAAGCAGCAGCTACGGAAGGCAGCGAGGGGGCCAAGTCGGCCACAAAATAGCCCCGGAGACGAAAGGGGCTTAGAAAGCTGTGGCCTGCCGGAAGAAGGTGAACGGTTTGCCCGGGAATAAGACCATCATTCATCTCGACCTGGATGCCTTTTATCCCTCCGTGGAAATGCTGGATAACCCGGCCTTGAAGGGAAAGCCGGTTATCGTCGGGGGGAGCAAGCAACGGGGGGTGGTGTCGTCTGCGTCTTATGAGGCGCGCAGATATGGTATTCATTCCGCCCAACCCGTGGCTACCGCCATGCGTCTTTGCCCTTCCGGGGTCTTCTTGTCGGGGCGGATGTCCAGATACAAGGACGTATCAAAGACCGTGTTTGGGGTGTTTCATGCCTTTACCCCCTTGGTGGAGCCGGTGTCCATCGACGAGGCGTTCCTGGACGTGACCGGCTCGAAACGGCTCTTTGGACGACCGGAAGCGATTGCCGGAAAGATCAAAGAAGAGGTGAAAAGAGAAACGGGCTTGACCATTTCCGCCGGTATTGCTCCCACCAAGTTCGTGGCAAAGATCGCCTCTGACATGAACAAACCGGATGGCATGACGGTGGTGCCGCCCGGCGACGTCGACTCGTTCCTGGCCCCGCTTTCCATAAACAAGATGTGGGGCGTGGGGGCGAAGACGCAGGAGAAACTGCGTTGTCTCGGCATACAAACCATCGGAGACTTAAGGCGATTTCCGGTGAAAGTCTTGGAAAAACGACTGGGGAAATGGGGCTTGCGAATGCATCAGTTGGCCTCCGGCATCGATGAGAGAGATGTGGTGGCTCCCGGTGATTCCAAGTCAGTCGGCCATGAACGGACCTTTGCCCACGATCTACTGGACGTGGCGTCGGCAAGAAAAGAGATCCTGTTCCTTGCCGACAAGGTGGCCCGTCGGTTGCGCCGCAACGGCCTAGTTGGAAAGACGATCACGTTGAAAGTGAAATATAGCGATTTTAGACAAATAACGCGTTCCCAAACCTTGACTGAATCGAGCAATGAGGGTTCCGCTATATACCTGACCGTTTGCCGGATGCTGGACAAAACCGACGTCGGTGACCGCCCCGTCCGCCTGCTGGGCGTGTCGGTATCCCAACTGAGCGACTCCCGCTCGGGCGAGCAGCTTTCTCTTTTTGACAGCAACAGACGGGCACAAAAAAGAAAGGAACTTTACGCAGCCCTTGATGCCCTGGCGGACCGATTCGGAGAGGAGAGCGTTCGGCCGGCGACACTGATCGGTGAATGATACCCTAAATGAGCGTAAACAAAATGATACCGTGTGTTCTTCTGTCAGCGATTGCGACACAGGGCGCATCTGGGGTCGCTGCACATGGCGCACTGCATACAGTCCGGGCATTGGTGTTTGCGGGGATGGGGATGATATCGGGGGCAAAAGACCAATCCATAGGGCCGCTTTTCAAAGCAGAGACCGTCTCGAATCACGAATTCCCGACCGGTTTGCCTTTCCGATTTCGGTTCATCCGCTTTTTCTTTCAACCGGCCCTCCTCTTTTAATCTCGCCTTGCGCCCTGTCAGAGACCGGCAAGAATAAGCTGAATGTGGCACCCTCTCCTTTCTTGCTGTTTACCTTTATGATGCCCCCGTGTTTCTTGATGATTCCGTGAGCTGAGGAAAGTCCCAGTCCCGTTCCCTTCCCGTCCGTTTTGGTGGTAAAGAAGGGGTCAAAGACTTGGGCTTGGGTCTTCTGGCCCATCCCCACGCCCGTGTCGGCCACCGACAGGGCTACATATCTTCCCGGCGCCACCTGGTGGACTCGGACATCGGTATCATCGAGCCAAACCGCCATGGTCCGTATATGGAGATCTCCCCCTTCGGGCATGGCGTCCGATGCGTTTACAAACAGATTCAGAAGCACCTGTTCCAGTTCGCCGTAGTCGACACGGGCATGCGGTAGGTCCGGTTGGAGTTCCTTATGAATCTTGATATCTTCCCTCGTGCGGCCGAATACCCGCGTGGTGACATCGATCAGGCGATTGATATCCGTCGGTTCGAATTGATGCGGCGTGGCCTTGGCGAAACCGAGCAATTGATCCACCACGCCGGCGGCACTCCTAACCAAATCCTGGATGGTCCGCAAATGCTCATAATGTGGATGCTTACGATCCAGATGGAGAAGCATGATGGCCGCTTCTCCCTGAATGCCCATGAGCACGTTGTTAAAATTATGTACCAGCCCGCCGGACAAAGCGGCCAGGGCTTCCAGCTTTTGGACCTGAATGAGCTGGCTTTCAAATTCCGCCTTTTCCGCTTGCTGCCGTTTGCGTTCCGTGATGTCCATGCCCAACTCCAAGACGAATTGAGTGCCGTCCACGTCCGTGAAGGGGTAGTCATGGATCTCGTAACTCTTTCCATCCGGTCGGGTCCACTCCCATTTCACCGGTTCTCCCGTCTTGAATACCTCAAAGGGCCGACAATGGGGGCAGGGCGCTTTCCGGTTGGTCATCACCCGATAACAGGGCCTTCCTCGGGGATCTCCAAATTGATCCCGAAACGTGCGATTGGCGAAACGAATGGAGTGGTCAGCTGCTTGAAGATAGACATAGGCGGGCAATCCGTCCATCAAGGCGAAGAGGCGGGTCTTTTGGGCCAAAAGGGCGGCAATGGTCTGTTCATGTTCCCGTATTTTGTTTTCCAGCTGGTGAACATGATCTGCCGATGGCTTTTGCATCTGTCTTTCCGTCACTTTCCAATGTCTTACATACCAAATTAATACGTTTGTCCGTAAAGCTCAAGTCAAAGCAGTGGTCGGCAGTGACTCGTGCCGGTTGGTCGGGGATGCGTTACGTGGTTGTCATCCACCGTGTGCAGTGTTATAGGCTGATGAAAAAATATCATCAAGGAGGTTCTGCCATGGAAGACAATGCACTGATTGAGTTGTTGAACAAAGATCTGGCCGATGAACACGCAGCGGTCATACGATACTTGGTTCACGGATGGATGGAAGGAGAAGACACCCCTTTGGGATCCAGCCTCATCTCCATTTCCAGAGAGGAAATGTGGCATATGCACTGGTTGGGTATGATTATTGGAAAGCTGGGTGGGGAGCCCAACTTCGTGCCGGCCCCGTATCCCCACGACGCCAAAAGCCGGGAAACGCTTCTCAAGTCGTATATCGCATATGAAGAGAAGCTGATCCCTCATTACAACGAGGAAGCGGACCGGGTTGACGATCCTCATATCAAGCGGGTGCTAAAGCGAGAGGCCTGGGAGTCGGCGATTCACGCCAGGAAGTTCCAGAGAAAGCTGGACAAGTTGACTCCGGAAGAAGCGGCGGGACTACCCGGGGAAGAAAGTGAGTTGCCGCAGGCATTGCTCGACCGGCTTCAATCAGAGGTGACGGCCAAGTATACGGAGATGCTGCAACATATCCGAACATCCTGGCTGTTCCAAACGGAAAATACCGTCGGCTGGAAACTGATGGACCAGGCCATGGAAAAAATGAAACAGCTTGCCCATTTCGCCGAAGACATAGCCGAAGACGGGATTCCCCCTCAGTTTCAACCCGGCCCGATAGACAAAAACGCCACCATCGGGGAGGCCCTGAAACGGGCACTCGAAGACGTCTCGGCCGGCCGTGAGCGGCACATGGCTTTCCGGGATGACAGTGAGGTTAAGAAACACGCCGGCTTGGTGATCAATATGGATCTGACGGTGCAACAAGAAGCCTACCAGGAGGCCGAACTGGCTGACTGGTCCAAGGACCGTCGATAAGGAAATTACGTCGGCCCGTGCAATGTAGGCGGATCAGGCACGAATCTTGCTTACTATGAAACGTGGGCAGTTTTTCTGGGGTCCGTGGCAAAATGTGCCCTCTCCGCAATTAAACAACTCGAACGGGATGAGACACTGACCCTGACTCCGGTTGCTGCCACAGGGCGCAAATTACCGATTTAAATTATAATAAAAGCGACACCCGCAACGGCGGCGGAGATGTGTCGCTTTTTTCTTTCCCTGTTGCAAAAAGGGCACACGTTTGCCTTCCCCAGATGGGGGTGCCTTCAATTTTTTTTGGCGGTGGATTTACGTTTCAGTCGACGGTTTGTCCGACCAGATGCGCCGCCATACCCAGCCGAGTCGTTCCCAGCCCGGTTCGCCTCTCACCCGGTCGGGGTGGACCGGTTGAACACGGTAGTCGTTGGTTTTGCCCACCTTGAATCGAAAAACATAGTAGGGTTCCATGCCCATCCGCAAGTCCGTAATGACGATGTCGTTTCCCACCCGCTGTGTCGAGTAGAAGCCGTGTGTGAACCATTGGAGTCGCTTCACCGCCCATTGATCGTCGATATCCTTCAGGCAGGCGCTGTCACTGGGGTAATGTTTTACCCGGACGGTCCGGGTATGGTCAAAAAGAGAATGAAACCCCTCAAAATAGCCGGTATCATCCATGGCCAGGACCCGCCACAATAAGGTGTTAAACGGGGCCGGAATCGTCACCATCCTTTCGTAGCTGATTCCTTGTCGATGGAAGGACTGCCGGGCTAGCTGGGTGACATAGAGTTTGGCTCCCACGCTCCACATCAAGTATAGGGTGGACAGCACCAGGCAGAAAGCGTTTGCCTTGTGTCCCCACATCCGGTGTCGCCGCCCGATGAGGGCCGCCAATACACCGAACATCAGGGGGATCGAATAGAGCGGATCGATGATGAAAATGGTTGACCACATGACCGGGGGCGTTGGCAGGGGCCAAAGGATTTGTGTGCCGTAAACGGTCAGGCAATCAAGGAGAATATGGGTGATAAAGACGAGAAAAACCAAGATATACCATCGGCGCTGATATCTTCCCGCGTGGGGGTGAATTTTGCCGATCATCCAGACAAATAGGGGGGTGAGGACGGTCAGTACAAAGAGGGAATGACTGGGCCCTCGATGGTAGGTAAAGGCCTTCACCGGGTTGGTGTATGGGATCAACACGTCTAGATCCGGAAACAGACCGCATATCCCTCCCCACAACAAGGCAAGCCGTCCCGTACGGCGTCCCAGAACGGTTTCGCCGACCGCCGCACCTAAGGCTATTTGGGTGACCGTATCCATTCAAAAGATCATACCACAAACCGGCACGGATCTGAAAACAGGCTTTGATTCGGTTGGAAGGGTTGCGACAATGATGCGGTATAGGGTATATAACGCCTTGGGCGGATACAAAGACCCGTGCGGAGCCGTCTTCATGTCTACGAACGGGAGTGACAGCAAGGTGCAGACATGGCCAAACAGAGTGCCGGCATACTGATGTATCGATTTACAAACAGTGAACTGCAGGTATTTTTAGTGCATCCGGGTGGCCCTTTTTGGCGGAATAAAGATCGGAGGGCTTGGTCCATTCCCAAAGGTGAACGATTGCCCGACGAGGATCCTTTGGAGGCGGCCAAACGGGAATTTGAGGAGGAAACAGGCTTGGCCGTCCGAGGGGATTTTTTGTATTTGGGGACGACAAAACAGTCCAGCGGAAAACGTATCGATGTCTGGGCTATCCAGGGGGACTGTGATCCCGCCCAAATCGAAAGCAACACATTTTCCATGGAGTGGCCGCCCGGGTCAGGGAAACGGCAGGACTTCCCGGAAATCGATAAGGCGGCCTGGTTCGGGCATGAAACCGCCAGAGACAAACTCCACCGGGGGCAAGGGGCATTTGTGGACATGCTTTTAGAAAAGCTCGGACTCGGCAGGAAAGATTCGGATGATGGACACTAGGAGCCTGTCCAAGGGTTCACCGGGGATCAACTTGAAGGGAAACGGGGGGCTTGGATGCGGCGTTCATGAACGATGGCGACTGGGTCCCGATCTTGCTCGACGGTTCTATGCCAAGAGTGACCGTACGGCTTCCAGCAATTCCTCTCGGCCAAAGGGCTTGGGCAACGCACGTACGGCGCCGAATTGCTTGGCCATCTTAAGGTAGGCGTCCGGGTCGATCTTGCCGCCTCCGGATATGGCGATGATTTCCACTCCGGGATGTGCTTTTCGGAGTTCCATGATAGTTTCCAACCCCTCTTTTTCGGGCATCACAATATCGGTGATAACGAGATCGGCGCCGTGTTCCCGAAAGCGCTCAAGACCTTCTTTCCCGTTGGAGGCGTCCATGACCTCATGTCCTTCCAGGGCCAAGACTTGATGGAGGGTCTGTAAGATTTGATGGTCATCGTCTATGACAAGGATACGGGCCATTAGTTGTCTTCCCCTTTCGGGCTGATCACCTTTCGTATGGTTGCGGCCATCTCCTGCATAATGATGGGCTTCATAACAAACTCCCGGATTCCCAATGCCTTTGCCTGCTCCTGGGAAATCGATTCGCTGAAACCGGTGCAAAGGATGATCGGGATATCGGACCGCATGCCGATGAGTTTCTCGGCCAGTTCATCTCCTCTCATGTTGGGCATTGTTTGGTCCGTGATAACCAGATCAAACTCATCCGGCTGAGCCCGAAATGCTTCCAACGCCTCAATGCTACTGGTCCTCGACGTTACCTGGTACCCCAGATGGGTGAGCATGGAGACCAATGAGTCGACCATCGGTTTCTCGTCATCGACCACGAGTATCTGTTCCTCTCCTCCGGGAAGCTCGCCGGCAGGTTTAACCGGTTCCCGGACGTTTGCTTGTTCCGCTTCCGGGAAAAAGACATGAAAGACGGTGCCCTTCCCGACTTCGGTTTCGACATCGATGGTGCCCCCGTAGTTGGCTACTATCCCGTGAACCACGGAAAGCCCCATGCCGGTTCCTTCACTCCGGTCCTTGGTCGTAAAAAAGGGTTCAAAGATACGTTCCGAAACCGATTCATCCATCCCGTGGCCCGTGTCACCGACGCTCAGCCGCAAATACTTTCCCGGCAGGAGGGCCTTCCCTTTATCGCCCGCCTGAATAAAGGTTTCCTCTAAGCTGACTTTGAGTATTCCTCCCTTTTCTTTCATGGCGTGGGCCGCATTTGTACACAGGTTCATCAATACTTGATGGATCTGTGTCGGATCGGCTCGCACGGTTCCGGTCTCCGCCCGGAGGTTTTGCTCGATCCTGATGGTGGTCGGTAACGTGGCCCGTAACATCTTGAGCGCTTCTTTCACGATAGGGCCCATGCATAACGGAACGCACTCTACTTTCACCTGGCGACTGAATGCAAGGATTTGCTTGACCAGACTTTTGGCCCGGTGACCGGCTTCCAGGACTTCCTGCAAGCTGTTCCTTAACCCGTTATCCGACGCATTCAGCAAGGCCAACTCGGTTTGAATAATGACCGGCGTGAGGATGTTGTTGAAGTCGTGGGCGATGCCGCCTGCCAGTGTGCCGACGGCTTGCATCTTTTGGGCATGTTGGAGTTGTGACTCAAGTTCCTTTTGTTCCGTGATATCTCGGAGGAAATTGAGGGTGGCGGGCCGTCCTTCCCAATCGATAAGCACGGTATTGAGTTGGCCCCAAGTCTCTCGGCCGTGTTTGTTTACGATCCTGAATGAATAGGTGCCGGGGAGTTCGGCATCTCCGGATAGTCTCTGTGTGTGCCGGGTCAGTACCATCTCCCTGTCTTCAGGGTGGATGAAATCGGTAAAGGGAGTGCGGGACAATTCCTTCCGGGAATACCCGAGAATGCGCTCTGTTTTGGGATTGGGAAATTTTATGACTTTATCCTGAGCCACAAATATGGCATCGTTGGCATGTTCGATGAGAACCCGATACTTTTCCTCACTTTCGCGAAGCGCCTCTTCGGCCTCCTTGCGTTCGGTGATGTCCAACGTGAAACCGTCGTAGAACCTGATGCGCCCCTGCTCGTCGCGTCGGGTATGAACGTAGATGGACATCCACATCGTCCCGCCGTCCTTCCGGCGGAGATGAATGTTAAACCCCTCCAGCTTGTCGTATTCGGCCAGGCGATGTTTAACTTCCTCACGATGGTTCGGATCTACATAAAGATCCGCGATGTTGCCCACCTGCATTAACTCGCTTTGGGTATACCCCAACATGTCAGCGAACCGCGTGTTGATTTGCAGATATTTTCCTTCCGGAGTCGACTGAAAAATGCCCACCGGCGCCCGGTCGAAAAACTCCTGCAGCCGCTTTTCATTGTCGCGGAGGTCTTCTTGTACCAGACAGTGGTCTGGTTTAAGATCCAAGATTGTTGTCCGCTCCCGCTCTGAGTCGCGGAGCGCTGTTTCCAGTTCCTGAACCCGTTTTTGCAACTGTTCATATGTGGGTTTGTTGACCATCCAAAACTCCCTGAGGGGCCGCTTGCCGGATAGGGTACACACCGCGTGTTGTAAGGGTTTTCCGTTTCTTAGGACAAGCAAGAGGCGTGCCTAATCACCGGTTCAGCCGAAAGCCACCGGTTGCCGAGGGCAAGCGACCAGGAAGAAGAAGGGGGGATGTTTCTGATCCGCCGACTCGGTAGCGTGGGCGGACAGGCTCCTAGCGGATGATATGCGCCTGTGTGTGCGGGCTCCAAATATACGCCCTAAGGGTTCGCGCAAAAATAACTTCACATTTTGCCATCTCGGCTTCTGCCCGTCTTT
>CAZHHS010000017.1:0-2524 GCA_964532395.1 uncultured Desulfobacterales bacterium
TTCGAGTATTTTTTTGCCCAAATCTAATTTTATGACGCTTATTTAAGGCCTAGTTCACCCTTCTGGCGGTCTCTGGCCGGAAGGTAAACGCCCCGCTTTCTTGGCGGGGCATTTTTATGATCTTAGATTTCTTTGGACGTTCACATTCATCTGGTCGTAGGAACGGAAGATAATCTTTTCTCTTTCCAGCTTGGCTTCCGGAAAAGGCTCAAGGACCATGCCGGACAAACGGGCGAGGGCGTCTTGCTTGGCAGGTATGGCCGCCATACCTTGATCCAGTAGCTTTCCCGTAACCGAGTCCAAGATTTCGGCATCCTTTCCGTTTGTTATTACGGAAACAGGAATCTGATAGGTGTCCAGCAGCCTGGCTGCAGCCAAGGTTTCCCGGTGTCGGGATCCCAAAGATCCCGGGGCCAATTTAATGACCATGAATCGTGTCCCATTGACCTGAACTACCAGATCGACCTCGGAACAAAAACGCTCTTCGCCGATAGTAAAGGCTATCTCGGCGTCTACCTCTATATCTTCCTTCTGGTAGCCCTTTTCTTTTACCAGAAACCGTTCGACAAGCTGGCGATGTTCTTCCACGCCGATATTGGGCACCTTCTTGCCCGTGACGAAGTCAATAATCGTTTCGTCTATGCCGGACGCGTTTTTCATTTGCTGCCTCCCCCCGTACCCGGACCGGATTGGCTTGAAGGGTTGAGTTCTTCTTTCAATAAGCAACAAGCGATCTTGTACTTTGGTTTTCCCTGCTTGTCGTAATCGATGTTTCCAGGTTGTATCAGCTTATTCATCACACAGCCTTCCGGGATGGACAGGTCAAACAGATCCGTCTCGTTTATCGGTGGCCTGGGCACCAGTTCGTTTCTTTCCATATGGTAAGAGTGGAGTGGAAAGTCCTCACAAAGGGGGCATTGATAAATCCGTCCGTTCGGAAATACGAAATAGTTCTCCGCTACGCGACCGGCGCATTCGAACGGTTCTTTCTTGTTCAAAAAGACTTTAGGATAGGTTGTGTGGATGCCCATCCCTGCCGCTCGGGCGGCGAGTCGCGGGACTGTCGCCGCCCATCGCTTCCGGGTGATCTGTCCCTGTTCCTTTTTGTTTGTCGCCAATCGCCCCCTGATTCCTGCGACCTGTATGAACAACCGTTGAACGCCCAGTGCTTTCAACAGCCGGGGCATATGCTTTAGGTCGTCTATATTCCACTGGCTTACCGTGTAGATCACGCTGAGATTGAACCCCTTGTCAAGCGCTTCTTCAATACCGGCCACACAGGTGTTGTAAGCGCCTTCTCCCCGGATGTAGTCGTTAACTCGGCTGCAAGATCCGTCCAGACCGACGCTGAAGTAGTCCACGGTGTCAGGGGTCGCCCGTTTGAGGATATCGTTAAAAAAGAAACCGTTTGTGTCTATGGTAATCGATGCGTATCCCATTTTCTGCGCCGATTCGGCAAGGCCGGAAAGGTCGGGATGTAAAGTGGGTTCCCCGCCGATGAAGATAAGATTAGTTTTCTTGTGTGGGTGTGCCAACACGTTTAGCCAGTCACGTATGGTCTCCGTGGGCAATGTCTGGGTGCCATGTTGTTTCGGGTTGACGTAACAGTGCTTGCATCTCAAATTACACCGTGTCAGTATATGGAAAAATACGTTCCGGGCGTTCTTTTGAAAGGCAACGGTTTTTTCCATCAAGATTCTCTATTCCCCCAACTATCTCTACGATGCCGAAATCTTTACCACTCACGGGATGAACACGCAATGAAATATATCGATGAACAGGACAGAGCGGCAGTACTTGCTCAAGTACTGGAGACGGGAGAAACGTTTTCCTTTGAGTGCCACGCCGGTTTGTCGTGTTTCACCCGGTGTTGCCGAAATCTGAACCTCTTTTTGTATCCCTACGATGTGTTGCGGTTGAAGAATGGCCTGCAGATACCTTCGGGGGATTTTCTGGACAGGTATACGGATATGGTCATGCGGGAAGGTAATTATTTCCCCGACGTCTTGTTGCGCATGTCGGATAATGGGGAAAACACGTGTCCCTTTTTGGCGGACTCGGGATGCATTGTGTATGCGGATCGTCCCGATACTTGTCGCACTTTTCCCTTGGAACAGGGGATCGTGTTTCAGGGGGCTCCGGGAAAGGCGTCAGACGTTTACGCATTTAAGCCGCCCGATTTTTGCCTGGGACAATATGAGCCTAAGGTGTGGACGACGGAAAGTTGGGCAAAAGACCAAGGGGCCGTCACCTATCATGAGATGACCGCGCGCTGGTCCGAGGTAAAGGCTTTGTTTCAGTCGGATCCCTGGGGGGCGGAAGGGCCCACCGGGGCCAAGGCAAAAATGGCCTTGATGGCTACCTACAACCTGGACCGGTTTCGGGAGTTTGTGTTTCACAGTACTTTTTTAAAGCGGTACAAGGTAAAGAAGGAAATCCTAAAAAAGATCCGTGCCAATGAGGAAAGCTTGTTGAAGTTTGGCCTGGAGTGGGTAAAACTCTTTCTGTGGGGAATCAAGAGTCG
>CAZHHS010000017.1:2624-4747 GCA_964532395.1 uncultured Desulfobacterales bacterium
TCAGGGGGAGCCATAATGGGTGGCATCAGACAGGCTGCTAGGGTTCGCTCAAGACCTGTTGCGCCAGTGGGCTCTGTCTGAGATAACTGTTATCGGGGTTGGAGAAGAAAACTTTGAAAAGTCCGAGGCTTGTTTCCCTGAGTATCCCCGGTACCACCTTGACATTCAGGCCACGGTAAAAAGGTCTGAGGGACCTTAAGTCCAGCGTGGTTCCCCCGCCGAAAGTGTCTTCATAAGCATAGACGATAGTGGTGATGCCGTTGATAATCAGTGCGGAAAAACACATCAAACAGGGTTCGAGGGTGGTAAAAAAACACGTTTCACTTCTTTTTACTTCATGCCCCATGTCAACCAATCGCCTCAGGGCACGCATCTCCGCGTGATCCAACTCATTGCGGCTTTCCGGCTTACTGTTTGTGCGCGACTCCCGGGCGAGTATTCTCTGATTACCGGAGACCACACACCCAACGGGGAATTCCCCCGCATTGAGTGCGTGCTCGGCCGCCTCAAGGGCACTTCTCATGTATCGTTCATAGTCCATACGTAATCGGCCATCCTCTGCCCACCGTCTCCTACCCGAAATCGACACGAAGGTCAATCCGCTTTACAGATTGGGCGGGTTGTGGCATATAGAAAAGGTTCCTCATGCCGGAATGAAGGACGTTTAGCGTAATGAGTAGTGCCAAAGCAGCCGTTGACAAGTTGTCGCCGTTTCAAAGGGGGGGACGGGTGCGTCGCGAAAGGGAGCGTTGGGAAAGGGAGTACCTGTCTCCTTGTGCGTGCTTGAGCGAGGCTTCTAAAGGCAGAAAGGTTTTCGAGGAACCCTGTGCGTTTCGAACGGAATTTCACAAAGATCGCGATCGTATTGTCTACTCCAATGCCTTTCGGCGATTAAAGCACAAAACCCAGGTTTTCTTGTCCCCTCTGGGGGACCACTACCGGACCCGATTGACCCATACGCTGGAGGTTTCTGAGATTGCCCGGACCATCGTTCGGGCATTGAAGCTTAATGAAGATTTGACGGAGGCCATTGCCCTGGGTCACGATCTTGGCCATACCCCGTTCGGACACGGGGGGGAAGTGGTTTTGCAGGAGATCTACCAGGGCGACTTTTCCCATCGGGAGCAAAGTGTTCGAGTCGTCGAGGTACTGGAAAAACACGGCAAGGGACTGAACTTGACCTTCGAGGTGCGGGACGGCATTTTGAGGCATTCCAAGGGATATGGAGCGGTTATGCCCGAGGATTCAAATGAAATGCCGGCGACCGTCGAGGGGTGTGCGGTACGATTTGCCGATATCATGGCCTATTTGAACCATGACCTGGATGATGCCATCCGAAGCCGGGTCGTAAGCCGGGACCAGATTCCCCAACAATGCATCGATGTGTTGGGAGAATCCCATTCTGAAAGAATTCGGACCATGATTGGCGACCTGGTCCAATCGAGTCGCTTTGAACACGGCGAGGTACATCTGGCCATGAGTGGGGATGTTTCAGCCGCCATGGGGGAACTCAGGAATTTTCTCTACAATAAGGTCTATCGGTCCGACCAGGTTCACAGCGAATTTGTGAAGGCGAAAAAAATTATTTCCGAACTTTATTACTACATGTTGGAAAATCAGGCGGTGTTTGAAAAAGAACTGGCGAAAATGGAAATGGGCGGATTCTCCCAGGAGACTCCAAAAGAGCGGCAAGTGTGTGATTTTATTGCCAGCATAACGGACCGATATGCCCTCAACCTTTACGAAGAGATATTTTTTCCGACGCCCCTGGTTTGATGAGGAATGCATTATGAGCACGTCTGAATTTATTCCCTATAAGGAAGCGAGGCAGATCGTATCGGAAGTCGTGGAAATGGAACACCCTCAAGAAGACGGCCGGCGCATCTTTAATGTCTATAACCGTCGGGGCGAAGCCATTTGCTGGTTTTATGCCGACGAGGTGGAAAAAGAAGTCGATGCAGCCGAATTCAGTGAAATCCAGGAGCATCTCCTGCATTTCATTCCTGCTTGGGCGATTTAATTGAGTGGATGGCCGCTTGTTTAATTCGGCCCTGGGGTAAAACTTGTTGCACAAGCGTGCCTATTTCTGGAGGACGTATTATGGTAGGGCCCCAGGGCCGAAA
>CAZHHS010000017.1:4847-16805 GCA_964532395.1 uncultured Desulfobacterales bacterium
TTCACCACGTCCTGTATGCGTCCCAAGCGTCTCAACGGGGTATGCTCGATGATTTCGTTGCGTTGACTTTCCGTCAAGAGTCCCCAGCCCCTCGTGCCGGGTCCGTGGCGGGTTTCAAAGATGCCCAGCATCAATTCGTTGACCCGTACGCTCGGTGCGGCTTCTCTGGCCCAGGTTTCCGTAAAGGAGGATACGGCCCGGTTGGCTGCGGCGTAACCGTCGTTAAAGATCCTGCCCGCCGGTCCGGCCCGTCCCGCCAGGCCCGCTATGGATGAAATGTTGATTACTGCTCCGTCCCCGGACGCCTTCAGGTAAGGCAGGCAGGCCGTGTATACCCACCATTTTGCCCTGAGGGTGGTACTCATCTCGAGATCCCACTGCTCTTTCACATACGGTCCATGAACAACCGGCCATCCGCCTCGTTCGATGTTATTGATGAGAATGTCTATTCCACCGAAGCGGTCTGAAACCGATTCGACCACATCGGCAACGGTGTCTGTGTTGCGAAGATCGGTTTTGATTATCAGGGGGACGGTTCCCGTCTCTTTGAAATCCCGTTTCAGGTCCGGCAATGTCTCTTCCCAATCGTAGTAGGTCAGGGCAATCCGTGCCCCTTCCCGGGCCAGGGTCAGGGCGATGCCCTTGCCGATACCCTTAATCGCTCCCAGTACCAAGGCAACCTTGCCGTTGAGTTCCATCTGTCTGTAACCCCTCCTTTGAAGCCGTCATTCGCGTTGTTTTTCGGCATGGACGCTGCTGAGGTCCGTGTCTCCAAGCAACCGTTGTTTGATCCAGGCAATGCCAAAACGCATCAAGGCGACTTCATCCCTGAGAACCTGTTCAGCCGACGCCACTTTCGAAGGGGACTGTTCCAGCAACTGCTTGTCGAGCACGAAATCATGAAATCGATCCAAGTCGTAACAGGCCATACGGAAGAGGTCCTCTTCCTCGGAAGTGAATCGTCCACGTCTGTTACGGTTGTTCAAAGAGATGACCTCCATCATGAGGTCGTTCATATCGTTATAGATATCAAGGCCCTGGTTTTTCTTCCATTCCGCCAAGGTCCATTCTCTTTGTTCATTGAATCCCAGGCAATGGGGTTCCCGGATGAGGAAAAAAGATTCGGTGCAAGTGTTTTCCCCCGGCTTTTTGGCTGCCATCCGCCCTAACGGATAGGTGCGGCACGCGCCCGGACGGTCTTCGTACACGGTACATCCCTGCGGGCTCACAAATGGGCACTCACGCAGGTTTTCTGCCGGCATTCGCAAGGAAATAACCGGGAGTCCGCTGCGCGGTCCCCTGTGGCACTCGGTATATCTGGCGAGAAACTGTTGGGAGGACAAACCCAGGTTATTCTTTAGTCGCAATATATCGTAGGGGGTTAAGTACTGATTTAAGTCTCTACAGCAGGCGTTGAAACAGGCGATGCCGGGATGGCAGTCGAAGCAAAATGTTTGGCTTGGAAGAAGTTGCTCAAAAGACATAATCCTACCTCGGATGGTTTATAAGTTGGGTTCAGCCTTTTGCTACCTGTAGCACCCCACCAAACGGATGGTCAACGAAAAGCCTTGGATGGGCGAGGGGGCAGTCCGGTTGGGCAAAACAAGTTCACCATCTGGACAGGGGCCAAGGTCCGGCCATAGATAAACCGGATTTGGGTCGGATAAACACGTAGACTGGAGTGATGGAACAATTGCAGGTTCATCGGTTGAACATCTTCTACAACTGTCCCTTATCTCTGAAAAAGGCCTTGACAAGACCGTTCTAGGGTGATACTGAAAGGTAGTTCGCTGGAGGGCTCTGTAATACCTTGAAATTTCAAACAAAACCTTTCCGGGAGGTTGCGGAGGGGAGACAACGGGGAATTTCGTTTGCCCGATGGTACAAGTAATATATAAATGTCTATCTGCGCCGGTTATGCCGGCAGAGTATTGTGCTAGGTTTGGCCACACGGTATCCTGATTGATTTGTTCGATTCACCGGTTGAGAGAATGCCTATTGTAACCAACGAAACTTTAGATTCTATGCGCAGACTTTATGGTAAGGGCCTTTCGTTGGCGATGCCGTGCAGTCAAGCTGTCAGACCACATTCTATGGTCGTTGATCTTGGTTCGAAGTATTAACTGAAAGGGGGGATGTGAAGATTGGGTGTTTGTTCACTGGGGATCGCGCATGCCGATACGCATGAGATCCTCGTTATGGCTAGTTTAAAATAATTACTTAGGAGGTAAATCAATGCCAAGTTTTGTCATTCAAGAAAAGTGTGATGGCTGCAAGGGCGGCGAAAAGACGGCCTGCATGTACATCTGCCCCAATGACTTGATGGTCTTGCATACAGAGACGATGAAGGCCTATAACCAAGAGCCGGACCAGTGCTGGGAATGTTTTTCCTGTGTTAAGATCTGTCCGACTCAGGCCATCGAGGTTCGGGGGTATTCCGACTTTGTGCCGTTGGGTTCGAGCATCATGCCCATGAGGGGGTCTGAGGACATTATGTGGACCTGCAAGTTCAGAAACGGCCTGGTTAAACGGTTCAAGTTCCCCATCCGGACAACCGCTGAGGGGGAGGCCAATGGCTATGAAGACCTGAAAGGCAACGATCTGAACAGCAACCTATTGTCCACCGAGGAAGCTGACGGCAAGGCCATGCCTACACCCCAAGTCTAAGACGACGTTGGTGTGGGATGTTTGGATCCAAGGAAGGAATAAACTATTAAGGAGGTACGAATATGGCATTACCGAATAAACCTAATGCAGAACTTCTCGCGGTAAGAGATCCCGAGGTTGAAGAGCGAGACGTCGATATTTTGATCGTCGGCGGTGGTATGGCGGCCTGCGGATCCGCTTTTGAGGTAAAGAAATGGGCCGGCGACAAGTCGGTCCTTCTCGTGGACAAGGCCGCCTTGGAGCGAAGTGGTGCCGTGGCTCAGGGTCTTTCGGCCATCAATACGTATATCGGCGACAATGCGCCTGAAGACTATGTCCGGATGGTAAGAAACGACCTCATGGGTATTACCCGGGACGATTTGGTTTACGATGTGGGTCGCCATGTGGACGATTCGGTCCATTTGTTCGAGGAATGGGGATTGCCGGTATGGAAAAAGGATGCAGAAGGCAAAAACCTTAATGGCGCCAAGGGTCTGGAGATGGGTACCTTGAAGGAAGGGGCTCAGCCCGTCCGTACAGGCAAATGGCAGATCATGATCAACGGTGAATCCTATAAGTGCATCGTGGCCGAGGCTGCCAAAAAGGCTATTGGCGAAGAAAATATCCTGGAAAGGGTATTTATCGTCAAGCTCCTTTTGGATGCCAATAAAGAGAACACGATAGCCGGTGCAGTAGGCTTCAGTGTCCGTGAGAATAAAGTGTATGTGATCAAGTGCAAGGGGATGATGGTGGCTTGCGGTGGTGCCGTGAACATCTACATGCCCCGTGCCCAGGGTGAAGGTAAGGGCCGTGCCTGGTATCCCGTTTGGAACTCCGGTTCCACCTATGCCATGGCCGCCGAGGTTGGTGCTGAGCTGACCATGTTTGAAAACCGCTTCACGCCCGCACGATTCAAGGATGGGTATGGCCCTGTGGGCGCCTGGTTCCTGCTCTTTAAGGCCAAGGCCCTGAACGGATTGGGTGAGTCTTTTGCGGGAAGCGACTTTGCAAAGGCCGAGTTGGAGAAACATGCGCCGTACGGACTGGCCGCAGTGACGCCGACCTGCTTGAGAAACCACCTCATGTTGGCGGAAATGAAAGAAGGTCGCGGCCCGATCCTGATGGATACCGTGACGGCATTGGCTGAACTGGGTAAGACCATGGACAAGAAGGAGCTCAAGCACCTCGAGTCCGAGGCGTGGGAAGACTTCTTGGATATGACTTGCGGGCAGGCCAATCTGTGGTGCGCACAGAACGTCGAACCGGAAAAGAAGAACTCCGAGATCATGCCCACCGAGCCGTATCTGCTCGGTTCCCATTCCGGTTGCTGTGGTATCTGGGTAAGCGGTCCGGAGGAAGACTGGGTTCCCGACCACTACAAGTGGGGCTATAACCGGATGACCACGGTAAACGGTCTTTTCACGGCCGGTGATGGCGTGGGCGCCTCCGGGCATAAGTTTTCTTCCGGTTCTCACGCAGAAGGTCGTATCGCCATTAAGGCCCTTTGCAAGTATATCAATGAAAATGACTTTACCCCCACCTTAAAGGAATCCACCCAAGAACTGGTCGACTTGACCTACAAGCCGGTCAGGTTGTTCTTGGACAACTACGAGTACAGCACCCATACCGACTTCAACCCCGAGTATGTCAAGCCCGACGGGTTTGCCATGCGGTTGATGAAGGCTACCAACGAGTATGGCGGTGGTTGGATGACCTATTATCAAACCAGTGACAAATCACTCGAGATCCTGCAGGAAATGTTCAATGAAATGCATGAAGATGCAGAGAAACTGGCAGCAGGGGATCTGCACGAGTTGATGCGATGCTGGGAGATGAGGCATCGGCTCTGGACAGTCGAGTCCCATTGCCGCCACATCTACTTCCGAAAGGAGTCCCGCTATCCGGGCTTCTATTACAAGGCGGATTATCCGGGAACCGACGACGAAAACTGGTTCTGCTTCACTAACTCCCATTACGATCCGGCTGCCGGAAAATGGGAAATGAAGAAAGTTGACTACGTCAAGATTATCCCTGACGCCTAGCCATTGTACGTGCTTGAACACTAAGACTCCAGGTGCCGCCGTTGCGGCACCTGGAGATTTTTTTAATTTTGCTTTCCGTTGATAGGCGTTTTTTGCCACCAAGACACAAAGACACAAAGGAAGAGATATGCCCGGCAGTCGTATCTGCCGGTGAATGGGAAAGATTGTGTTTTGGTGCCTTTGTGGCGTTCTGAGTGCGCCCTAAGCAGATGAAGACTTGGCAAACAATGGCAGAAACGTTGCTGAAATAGATTTTGGATGGAGGAAAAGCATGACAGAAGAGCAAAGAGCGGAAGATCAGGGTAAGGCGGGCAGCATCCTCGTTGTGGGTGGGGGTATCAGTGGGTTGACGGCCACCCTCGAAGCTGCTGAGGTGGGATACGAGGTCTACCTGGTGGAGCAGAATCCCTACCTGGGTGGCAGAGTAGCGCAATTAAAGCACTACTTTCCCAAACTGTGCCCGCCGACGTGTGGCCTCGAGATCAATTTCAAGCGAATCAAGGACAACCCGAAGATCAAATATTTCACTTTGGCCGAGGTGGAAAGCATATCAGGTGGACCCGGTAATTACGATGTGGCGGTCAAACTCATGCCGCGGTATGTCAATGAAAAATGCACCTGTTGTGGTGAGTGCGAAAAGGCCTGCAATACGGAGATTCCCAATGATTTCAATTTTGAGATGGATACCGTCAAAGGGGCCTACCTCCCACATCAGATGAGTTTTCCCATGCGCTACGTACTTTCGCCGAAAATAATCGGCACCGACGATGCCCAGCGATGCCAAGCGGCCTGCAAGTATGATGCGATCGACTTGGATATGCAGCCCAAGACGATTAACTTGAAGGTGGGCGCCGTCATATGGGCGACCGGTTGGAAGCCCTATGACGCTTCCAAGATGGACAGACTGGGATTTGAATACGACAATGTCGTGACCAACATGATGCTGGAGCGTCTGGCGGCCATCAACGGGCCGACCGGTGGGAAGATCCTGCGTCCATCGGATAATAAAGAAGTCACGAGTGTTGCGTTCGTGCAGTGTGCCGGTTCAAGAGACGAGAACCACTTGCCATACTGTTCTTATATCTGCTGTATGGCATCCCTGAAACACGCCACGTATATCAGGGAGCAATACCCGGACGCCAAGGTTTACATATTTTACATCGATGTTAGAGCGCCGGGCCAACGGTATGAGAAGTTCTATAGAAACATCAAGGCTGACGAGAATGTCTTCTTAATCAAGGGCAAGGTCGCCGAGGTCAACGAGGACCCTGACACCAAGAACGTAACGGTCGTTGCTGAAAACGCGGTCACAGGGGAGAAGATAGAGCAAACCGTTGACATGGCCGTATTGGCGACAGGCATGATGCCCAATACCGCTGAAGTAAAATTGCCCGGTGGGGTAAAGTGTGATCCGGATGGTTTTATCGTTTCCGATTTGTCGCAGGGCGGCATGTTCGCTACAGGTTGTGCGGCGAAACCCCTGGATGTCATTTCTTCCAATCAACATGCCACAGGAGCAGCCCTTAAGGCGATTCAGACTTTGGTCAGTAGCTAGGAGGTAGTCAATGCAAAAGAAAGTGGGTGTATATATTTGTGAAGGTTGTGGCATCGGCGATGTGCTGGACATCGACAAGCTGGACAAAAAGGTTCCGCCGAAGGTGAAGTTTCGGGCCAGGCATCCGATTATGTGCAGCCCGGAAGGGGTGGAGCTCATCAAGAAAGACATAGAGAATGACGGCGTAAACACGGTAGTGGTGGCTGCGTGTTCCCGCCGGGTGATGCAAGATGTGTTTACCTTTGGCCCTGAGGTTATCGTAGATCGGGTCAATCTGCGGGAAGGTGTTGTGTGGAGCCACAGCCCCAAGGAGACGGCGTCCGCCGCAGAAGGAGAGGAAGGCCCCGCCGTTGATGAGTTCATGCAAGAAATGGCACAGGATTATCTAAGGATGGGGCTTGCGGAAGCAGAGAAGATGAAATTTCCGGAACCTGTGGAGGAGACGATTGACAGGAAGATTCTCGTCCTGGGCGGGGGCATTACAGGGCTTACGGCTGCTCTGGAGGTGGCCAAGGCCGGGTACGAGGCCACGGTCATCGAAAAGACTCCCAAGGTGGGCGGTTTTGCGGCAAAGCTTCGTAAGCAAACGCCGTGGACTTCACCGTACGAGGCACCTCAGACACCGGTAATCGATGAGGTCATCAAGGCGGCGGAAGCCCATCCGAAAGTGACCATTCGCACGGAGACGGAAATCGCGCGGATTGCCGGGCAACCCGGTCTTTACGATGTAACATTAAAACCGGCGGGAACCAAAAGTGTGTGGGACGTGATGTCCAAAGAGGAGGAAGCCGCCGTATTGGAAAAGCTGGCCGAAGAAGGCCAAGACGTATCGGCAAGAGAGCCGTCCCCGGACGCGCCGGCTACGATTTTGAAGAAGAATCCGGATGCCGAGCGTTTCGGTGCCGTCATCCTGGCGACCGGGTGGAAGCCTTGGGAGCCGAGTGAGGCAACGGCGGAAGAGCCGGCCGGGGAAGACCAGGAAGAACAGGCAACGGAGAAAGAAGAGGCGACGGATGCCTCCGAAGCGGGTCATGTGCCCCCGGCCAAACCGGTCAGCGTGGACCATTTGGGCCTGGGTAAGTTCCCTGATGTGGTGACCAATGTGGCTTTTGAAGAAATGGCCGCTCAAGGAAAGATTACACGGCCGTCCGACGGAAAGCCGGCCCGAAGTGTCGCCTTCTTGCAATGTCCCGGAAACGGTTCCGATGAGGATTTTCCATACGCCTCATCTATTATGAGTACCGTGGCGCTCAAACAGGCCAAGTATGTCAGAGAGGATAATCCGGAAGACGGCAAGGCCTATATATTTTACCAGCATATGCGTACAGCGGGACAAAACGAGTATTTTTACAAGAGTATACAACAGGACGAGGGCATTTTCCTTACCAAGGGTGATGTCATAGGGGTTTCCCAAAACGGGGACGGTCTGATCGTAGACGCGAACGACACCCTCTTGGGCGACAATGTCAAGGTGAAGGCGGACATGGTCGTTTTGGGAACCGGTATGGTTCCCACTACAAGAGACGAGCCGGTCTTGAATCTGGCGTATCGGCAAGGACGGGGCTTCCTGGACTTGGATCTCTTCGAAGGATATGCCGATTCCAATTTCATTTGTTTTCCCTATGAAACGCGGCGGACCGGTATTTATGTTGCCGGTACGGTGCGGCGGGCTCAAGGCATCCAGGAATGTATTGAAGATGCTACGGGTGCTGCCTTGAAGGCCATTCAGTGCCTCGAATCCGCCGATCGGGGGGTGTCGGTGCATCCCCGGTGGGGAGACAAGACAGTCCCGGAATTTTTCTTTCAGCGGTGTACCCAATGCAAGCGATGTACAGAGGAGTGTCCTTTCGGCGCACTGGATGACGACGAGAGAGGAACCCCGCTCCCGAATCCCATGAGATGTCGTAGGTGTGGTACGTGTATGGGGGCTTGCCCGGAGCGCATTATCAGTTTTTCCAGCTATAGCATCGATTCGATTGGATCTATGGTCAAGGCGATCGAGGTTCCGGAGGAAGACGACGAGAAACTAAGAGTGCTCGTTCTGGCCTGTGAAAATGACGCCTACCCGGCCTTTGACCTGTGTGCCATGAATCGAATGGAGTATTCGTCCCTGATCAGAATTATCCCGGTCAGATGCCTCGGCTCGGTGAATGTGGTATGGATAAAAGACGCCCTGTCCAAAGGTGTTGACGGGGTCTTGTTGATTGGTTGCAAGTACGGCGACGATTACCAGTGTCACTTCATTAAAGGTAGCGAGCTGGCCAATGTGCGCATGGACAAAATCGGCGAGGCACTCAAAAGTTTGGCCCTGGAAAAGGAACGGGTCCAACAAATCCAGATCGCCATCGATGAATATGACCAGCTGCCGACATTGATAAAGGAATTCATGGATACGATAGAAGAGGTTGGCCCCAATCCGTTCAAGGGTTTCTAATAGCGGGAGACGGTCATCTTTAGCTGATAACGGGATGAGGAGGTAAAAAAATGGCGGATAGTAATTGGGTGGAACCTGATGTCAAATTTGTAAAACAGCTTCAGGCGATGGGGGGAGATACGCTGAAAAAATGCTATCAGTGTGCCACCTGTTCGGTGGTTTGTCCCATTTCTCCGGAAGAGCAGCCGTTTCCGAGGAAGGAGATGATCGCCGCCCAGTGGGGCCTGAAGGACAGACTTGTTGGAAGTGCGGATATATGGCTGTGCCACTATTGTAACGATTGTTCGACCTACTGCCCGCGAGGTGCGAAGCCGGGCGATGTACTCAGCGCAGCCAGGGCTATTAGTGTGTCGGAACTGTCGTGGCCGAGTTTTTTCGGGCGGATTGTGCCGGATGCCAAGTACTGGTGGTTACTCATGGCGATTCCGGTCGTTTTATTCCTGATCGTTCTCGGGGCGACCGGGTATTTGGGGATTCCGGAAGGGGAAATCGAATTTGCCAAGTTCTTTCCGCCATTGCTGATCGATCTCATCTTCGTCCCATTGGCAGTGATCTGGATTCCCATCACCTTCGGTGTCGGGATAAAGCGATTCATGACGTCGATTCACCAAAATGCTGTCTCAACCGGTACGGCCAAGCAAAAGGAGTTGGTGGTTCCGGAGTTTTTAAGAAGCCTGGTGTGCGTGATTCCCGGTATCTTAAAGCATACGAAGTTCAACAAGTGCACGGAGAACAAGGACCGGTACGTTCCCCATCTCCTGGTGTTGTTTTCCTTTTTGGGGCTTTTCATTGTAACCAATATCTTTTTTGTAGCGTTGTACGTCTTTCATTCGCCCGGGCCCTATTCGCAGTTAAACCCGGTAAAGATCCTGGCAAATGTGAGCGGAATCGCTCTTATCGTCGGGGCCATCTGGATGATATCGAACCGGACCAAAAATGCCGCAGAGGATGGCAAGACGGGAAGTTATTTTGACTGGTCGCTTCTGATTCTGGTCCTCTTGTTAGGGGTGACGGGGATGCTGTCTCAAGTGTTGCGGCTTATTCATCTTCCTGCGGTTGCCTATCCCATGTATTTCATCCACATGGTCTTCGTCTTTTGTCTGTTTGCCTATCTGCCTTTTTCAAAGCTGGCCCATCTCGTTTACAGAACCCTGGCCATGGCCTACTCCTATTACTCAGGCAGAGAACCTTGTGAGTAATCGTTAAATCGAAGCTTGAAATTATACCCCCTGTGTCCAAAGCCGGACACAGGGGTTTTTTTGTCAACATGCCGTTGTTGTTGTGCAGGTCCGTCAAGGTGGTATGGGCCCCGGCGACCACAAAAAAAGAGACCACAAAAAAGGAGATGTCCGAGAGGACGGACATCTCCTTTTCATGTCTGGCTTGATTGGATGCTTGAAAAAGGGTGCCTATTGACCGGTGGCGGCCCCGTGCAGCTTTACCTCGACTTTGTCGGTAAGTCCCTCATAGTACTCGCGAAGGATTTCCAGTACCTCGTCACGTCCGAAGTGGTCCGGAATCTCGCCACCCTCGGACAGGAGTTTCCTTAACATGGTGCCGCTGAGAAGGACCCGGTCCTCCTTGGGGTGTGGACAAGTCTTGAGCGATGCCATGCCGTCACACTTGTAGCAATAAAAGGTCCAGTCGATTTTCAACGGCTTGCATTGCAGGGCCTTCCCCGGATCGGGACAGGCCTCTTCCGTATAAGGAATTTTGTCGAAAATGGTCTGGGCTTCAAACATTCCGTAAAAATCACCGACACCGGCGTGGTCCCGACCGATGATCATGCGGGAGCAGCCGTAGTTCTGGCGGAAAGTGGCATGAAGCAGGCCTTCTCTGGGGCCGGCGTAACGCATATCAAGGGGATATCCGCCCTGGAGAACCTTGTCCGCCACGAAGTAGTTTTTGACCAGAACATCGATGCACTTGACGCGCACATCGGCAGGAATGTCGCCCGGTTTGAGGTTGCCGACCAGGGAATGAATGAACACACCGTCACACACCTCGACGGCGATCTTACACAGATATTCATGCGATCGGTGCATGGGGTTTCTCAACTGCATAGCGGCCACTTCGCTCCAGCCCCTATCTTCAAAGATCTTTCGTGATTCTGCCGGTCGCATATAAATATCCTTGTACTTGGTCGGATATTCCGCTTCACTCAACACCTTTACGGGGCCGGCCAGGTTGAATTCCTTCTGGTTCATGACCATCTGAACGCCCGGGTGATCTTCCTTGGCGATTTTCCAGAATTCCTCGGCGGTCGGGGTGCCCTCTCCCATGTAGACCTTTTCACATTCGAATTTTTTGTTTTCTTCCGTCATTTCATATTTTTCGGTGACCTTCATGGTCGCCATGATCTCGTCACCTTTTGGGTCATACAGGGCGATGTCATCCCCCTCTTTGATGGCATCTGCGTCTTCCTTGGAACAGTCCAGGGTGACCGGGATGGGCCAAAATGTCCCATCGGCCATCAAAAAATTTTCGCAAACCCCCTTCCAGTCCGTCTGGGTCATGAAACCATCCAGTGGGCTGAAGCCACCGATACCCATCATGATCAGGTCGCCTTTGGTGCGCGGACTGATCTCGATCTTCTTCAACCCTTCGGCCTTCTTTTTTTCCGCTTCCAGCTCGCTTCCTTCAAGTAAGCGACAAACCAACCCTTTTCCGCCATGCGGTGGAACCAAATCTGACATTTTTAAAATCTCCTTTCTCTATTCT
This sequence comes from uncultured Desulfobacterales bacterium, assembly GCA_964532395.1. Taxonomy (GTDB): domain Bacteria; phylum Desulfobacterota; class Desulfobacteria; order Desulfobacterales. Next base: position 16,246 of record CAZHHS010000017.1, read on the forward strand.
GTTGTTACAGAAACAAAAAAATGGAACGTGCAAAAAATCCGAATCCTATCGGCCTCTCCCCCTTTCCAACAAAGTGACGTATTTCCAGTGGTGGATTCTAACAAATCCGAGCTCATACTGCTTGAGACAACAAAAACACGCCTCCTGTCCGGTCCGGACAAGGCCATGATGTGTTGGGTTAACCAAGCAAAAATAAACCGGAAGTCCTCCAAACAGGCAAACTTGAACGGTACCATTTAGTACAATTACCGGCTGTTTGTCAAGAACAAAGTGCCGCCGATACCGGGTTTGCGCCTGATGGCCGGACCAGACCATTGGGAACGGGCGGATCGGTAGCCGGTGCCCTTTCATGCACAGGTAAACCGGGTGACAGGGCTGCATATTGATGATATGAAGAAAACGAGAGGCGACAAATTTACAGCCATTTCAAGGTCCTGAAACGGCGGGGAGGTTAATTTCGGCGTGAGTAACGAGGCCAATAAAGTGATTTATTCCATGGTCAAGGTCAGCAAGGCGTACGGCAAAAAGACGGTGTTGAAAGACATCTCTTTGTCATACTT
>CAZHHS010000018.1:0-16790 GCA_964532395.1 uncultured Desulfobacterales bacterium
AGATGACCGTCGATGCCGGGGTCAGCGTAACGGTCGACACCGTCCAACTAAACGCTTTCGCAAACGGCATTCCGATCCAGGATACCTCCAGCGGCTTCACCGTCAACAGCGACGGCCCGAACTTTGCGGCCGGTATCGGCGATCCCACACCTCTCAATGTGACCTGTTCCGGCGGCGGCTGTGGGACCACCCATGACGGGACCCTCGCGGGAGGATTCATGGGAGAGGCCGGCGAGGGCGCAGGCATGGCCTATTCGCTGAATACCACGGACAACGCCACTATTGACACCACTATCTCAGGCGTGGCGATATTTAAGAAATAGGGATCATTTGCTTGTGTGGACGTAGACCCCGTCCCATCGGCTATCCGGGGGGTGATGGCGAAAGTGGACGATCCGTTCCATGTAGATTTTGTACAACCGCTCTGCGGCGTTGGTTTGATGAAGGTCCTGAAACCGGACCTGTGCCTGTTCCCAGGCCCGGCGCCGGTAGAAATCCAGGGCTTCGTGATAAAGCGCGAGTTCTGTTTTCACCCCATCAGTTATTTCGGCTTCCGAACCCAACGGTTCAAAGAGCGTAACGGGTTCATCCTTTCCCTTCACCCGCACTCGGTCCAATTCTCGAAAGACATAATCGGGAACCTTCTCCCGCACCGATTCACTCACGATGATGGAAACCCCGTACTGCTTGGTCAAACCTTCCAAGCGAGATCCGAGATTGACCGCGTCTCCCAGAACCGTGTATGCCATCCGAAATTCCGAACCCATATTTCCCACGTTCATCACGCCGGAGTGAATCCCCACCCCCATTCGAATCTCAGGCCACCCTCTCGTCTGAAACGCTTCCTGTATCTTGGGTAAAGCCGCAATCATATCCAGCGCGGCCCTCAAAGCCCGTCGCTCATGATCCGGATCGCTCAGGGGGGCACCCCAAAACGCCATGATGGCGTCTCCCATGTACTTGTCGATGGTCCCCCGATGTGTGTGGATAATCCTCGTCAAGGGCGTGAGGATTTCGTTCATCAAGCAGGTCAGCTCATTGGGAGGAAGTCCCTCTGAGATGCTGGTAAAATTGCGAACGTCTGAAAAAAGCACCGTCATCTGCCGGCTGTCTCCGGCCAGACCAAAATCGGAGGGTTTTGCACTCATCTCATCGACCAGTTCAGGCGGTACGTACTGGCCGAAGAGCCTGGCCAGCCGTCGCCGGGTCCGCCCCTCCACAAAAAAGCCGTAAGACATATGAACGATGAACAGTGCCAGGACGAGCAACACCGTCGCTCCCAAGGGCAGGACGATGTCACTTTCTTGCCATGCATAGACGTTGAGACCTAAAACCAAACCGACGATGATTACGGTTGCCGTGAGAGACCAGAGGGCCGAAAAGCGGGGAAGCAAGAATGCCAAAAGAGAGCCCACGAGGAGTAACTGAACAAATTCCACCCCCATGGTATAGCCCGGTTCGTGCTTAATCGATTGGTCGAGGAACCCGGATATCAGGTTTGCATGAATCTCCACACCGGGATAGACATTTTGCACCGGTGTGGAACGAAGGTCCTGGAGACCCGGTGCCGTGGTGCCGACCAGGACGATGGCCCCTGCCAGCCTTTCAAGCACAACGCGCTTGGTGAGGACATCTACCGCCGAAACATACGGAAAGCTGCCCTGTATGCCTCGGTAAGGAATGAGGACACTGCCCTGCTCATCCACCGGGATCTTCATCCCCCCCAAATCCAGCCATTCCAACATCGGTTCACCGTCTCCCGCTTTCGCGGTTACCATGCCCAGATCTACGGGAGGCGAGCCGAACAACGCCCGGGTAATGGCCAAAGGCAAGGATTCATACAAATCCCCCTGGTAGGCCTGCACCAGAGCCACACGGCGGTGCATGCCGTCACGGTCCACTACAGGATTGTCAAAGTAACCGGCGCCGACTGCACTTTCTTGAATGACCGGCAGATTGCCTCCAAAACCAACCGCTTCTACAAATGGGATATGTCGGGCGCGGCGGGTGTTTAAATCCAAGACGGGCGGGGGCAACACCCCGATATTACCGGAATCACCGTCTTTGGGAGAACTTTGGGCGGTTCGAAAATAATAGGCCAAAACGACGGGACGATTGCGGAGGCTTTCGGCAAAGCGGCGATCCGTCTGCAGTGACGGCCGAATCCGGTCCAGAGTTTCCGTAAATGCCTGGTTTTGCGAGAGTTCATGGGTGGCTAATCCGTCCAGTAGCTCAAGGCCCGAACTATGGTCTTCCTCGGCGAAGACCACATCAAAACCCAATATGCCGATCTGGTAGTGCTCAAAGAGAATATCCACCAGCCGAGCTAGGCGGTCTCTCCGCCACGGCCAATGCCCTTCGGCCTTTAAGCTTTTCTCATCGATATCCACGATGACGACCCGAGGGTCCTGGGTTCCCGGCATGGTGAGCTTAAGGCGGGTGTCGTACAGATGATTCTCGAATCGCTCTACAAAGGGAAGCCTATAGATCCCGGCAACATGCAAGAGGGCCACCCCGATGATGAGGAAGCTTAAAACGAGTCGAAAGAAGGAGGGGCGGAATCCAGCTTTTGTTTTGCCGCGTCTCATAACCATTAATGGATTACTTGGAGAGGAGCCGCCGGTACCGATCACCCCAGGCGTTTCAACCCCCCGTATACAGTGTGGGCCCGATGCAGGAAATCCTTATCTCCCGGCACGGAAAATCTCCGCCCGCGACCCGTTTCCTTCTTTACCTCAATCAAGTTGGCACTGGCCATGATCTCCAAGAGTGCCTCGATTTGATCGGTTTCCACGAGAAACGCCTTGGCCAACGCTTCAACGGTTCGCCTGTAGGATAGGTCGCCACTGTTATGGGCTCCGAACAGATGAAGTATCTCACACACCCCCAAAAACAAATCCGGTGTCCGCAAAGCCCGCCTGGTTGTTGCCAAAAGCCTGTCCGCAAAAGCGCCCAGAATATTTCCGATGACCGACGGCGACCGGTCGATATATTCCTCAAAGGCGCGGCGACTGATTTCAACGACCTCACAATTTGCCAAGGCTCGAGCCGTGGCCGTTCTATTGTGGTCCTTGAGTAAGAGCGCCATCTCTCCAAAAACGGTCGGCGGATCCAATCGGGAGATCTCTTTTTCTTGATCCCCCACTTTGATCGATATCCCCACCGATCCCTTCTTCAAAATGTAAGCGGTCTCCCCCTTTGAGCCTTCAGAGAAGATGATCTTGTTTTGCAAAAACTCTTTTACAGGATAGCCCGACATGTCCGTTGCTCCTTTGTTACCCTTGTAAAAAACCGACCAATGGAAAAAAACGAAGACGCAAAAAACGGGCCACGCACTTCCATACCGTTAACGGGGGGACCGTAGGGTGAGAGGGAGGCATGTGGATAACCGCATTTATGGATGGAAACTAGCCAAACAGTTCGGCAGCCTCGTCCATCAAACGCCCGATGGGAATCCCTTGGGGGCATCTCGCCTCTGCAGGCGAAAAATCCGTTCGTCCCAATTGGTCCCTACTGACGCCGGAAAGTCGGGCAAACAACTGCCTGCCCCGTTCATATTCTCCATAGCTGTGACAATACATCAAGCTCCGCATGACATCGCTGATGGGGATTTTTTGATCCATGGCCAATTCACATCGATCGGCACATCCCGCACAATACGAAAAAGCGGTTTCCCGAGCATATCGCTGAAGCACCTTTTTCTCATCCCGGGTCAACCGCTTCTTGTCCGTAGCGGCCGTCACATTGGACATCAGGACGGTCAGACTCGGCATCTGGGAGCAAATGCTGGCGATATGCGGATTCTCCCATACGGCCTTCAGCTTGGCCTGTTTGTCGGTATATCCGGCCTGTATAAACCGCCCTGCAAGCGCCAATTCCGATTCGGTCTCCGTACGCACCGACCCACCGCCCTGGGTCTTCATGGCGGTCAGGCCGATCCCGGCGTCCACGCAGGCCTTGACGGCCGATTTCATCCGCTGCTCATGCATGAGCCTGAAATTGTAGCTCATCATAACGGCGTCGATCCAGCCCAGCCGAGCAGCATCCATCATGCACCGTTCCATGTTTCGGTGCGTGCTGAAACCAAAAAATCGTATCCGTCCCTTCGACTTTTCCGTCTCCACCCACCGGCGCGTATCCGCGTTGACCTCGTCGATGTCTGAAAGACCATGAATGAAATAACAATCGATATAGTCCGTCTTCATCCGCTTCAAGGAGCGCTCCAACAGTTCCGTCATACCTTGGGGATCCCGCCGGTCCGACTTGGTAACCAGAAACACCCGGGATCGGGCATCCGGCATCTTGGAAAAAAACTGACCAATCCCTTCCTCACTTCTGCCTCCCCCGTAACAATCGGCGGTATCCCAATGGGTAACGCCCCACTTGAGGGCCTGCCTGAGAAGCAGCTGGTTGTTGGGAATGTCGAACATGCCCCCCAGCGAGAGCGCCGACACCTCCACCCCGGTGCGACCGAATGGTCGGGTGGGCACCACGGGTGCTTCTGTCGTTTCGGCCCGGTCATCTTTGGCTCCCCGAGCCAGCTTCTCCGCCGAGAGCATCAGAGAACCGATCCCCCCCATTCCGAGCCCCTTGAGTAACGTTCTGCGGGACATTCCTTTTCCTTCTCTCTCCATGGGTTCCTCCCGTTCAAATACGTTTCATTTGATAATAAAGCCCCGTCCCTTCAATCACTCGCCTGGACGAAGACTATGCATTACGCGCCAATAAGGCATGGTCACGGTCCCGGGTTTCGTTCTCCGCCGTCACCCGAATGGCCCGCTTGCCACTTACCGGACATTCATGTTCACATATACCGCAGCCGATACACCGATCCGGAACGATGAAGGGCTGTTTCAACCGAACCCGTATTTCTATTTCCGCACCCGGCGGCGGCAGGCCGTCCCTCACCTCACCGGCGATCACCAGGGTTTCCTTGCCATTATCCAGTATCACCCATTTCCTCTCCGCCTTACCAATCCTGTTAAATACATAATCCCCTGTTCCAAAGGCTCCCGGTTGCATGGCGGGCCCTCCCAGCCGGAGTTGCCGCTTGTCCACCGACCGGACCGTCCATCCCCGCCCCTCAACCGGCGAATAGACCTCACGGGTAACAATGGCCTTCGGGCTGACCGGACAATTCTCCTCGCACACGATACAGGGCCGGTCCATAGCCCATGGCAGGCACCGGCCGCGATCCACAAATGCGGTCCCCAGGCGGATCGGTCCGTTCTCCTGAAAATCCCCCCTCCCGTGTTTTTCATCCAGGCTTATCGGTCGAATCGCGGAAGTCGGACAAATATGCCCGCAGGCCACGCAGTTGACCTGACATCCGCTGGTGCCGATCCGGAAATTGAGCACGGGCGTCCAGATCCCTTCAATACCCCCTTCAAGGCCGGCCGGATGAATGATATTGGTGGGACATACCCGCATACACTGGCCGCATTTGATGCACCGGGTGAGAAACGCAGCCTCCACCAGCGCTCCAGGAGGACGAACCAAACGAGGCGACCAGTTCGCCCCCAGTGTCCCACCCAGCCGCAACATGGGCACGGCCGCTACACCGGAAACCAGGCATAAGGTCACCCCTCGTCGGGAGAGGTCCGGCGTGGAAATCTCACCACCTTCAGACCGGACCGTGCCGTAGGTTATCAAATCATCCCGGCAACGGACCATACAATTGAGACAGAGTACGCATTCATGGATTCGAATGGCCCCTGAGGGGCTGCAAGCCCCTTCACATGCGGACTCACATCGTTGACATGCCACACATTCCTCTTTCGTCTTGCCGATACGCCACAAGCTGTATCGCCCCAGTATACCGAAGAGCGCACCGAGGGGACAGACAAAGCGACAATAAAAACGGGGAACCTTTATACAAAGAAACAGGGCGACAAGAAACACGGCGCCGATGATCCAGCCCGCGGCGGTATAACGCGCTACCGGCGCCAGCGCATGGGTACCGCTGTCTGCGATAGGAACGAAGATGAGATTGACCGAGCGGTACATCAAGGAGATCGGATCGAGCAGCCCCACCTGAAGAGAGGCATCCAGGAAGGCGGGTGAATGAAAAAGCGTGCCCAGGATCATCCACAGCCCGAGGACAAAACACGCCCACATGAGGCCTGAGCGCCTCGTGCGCAGCTTTTTCCCGGACAGCACCGGGACCGCCATCAGCCCGATAGCCAGCCCTGTTCCGGCAATGGAGATCCCGGCGGACACCGCTTCCCACGGCGAGATCAGCCACACCATCAGGTGCCAGGCGGACAGCCCCAGCAAAACGAAGAGAAGGATGTACTTCAGCTTCTGGGCGGGATGATATCGGTGGCGTTTCGCCCGCCGAGCGACACTTTGGTCCCTGCCGGCAAGATGGCCGACAAATTGCTGCGTAGTGCCGAAGGGGCAAAGCCAGCCGCAAAAAAACCGTCCCAGCAGGATAGTCAACACCACCGTCACTACGGCCCATATCAACCCCTTGTAAAGCGTGCCCGTACTCAACAGGGTTCCCAAAGCCACCAACGGATCGAGCTGGAGAAACCAGTTGACCGGCCACCCCCGGAGCTGCCACCACTTCTCGCCCACATTGGACACCAGACAAAACCACAGGAATAGAAGGAGAAAAAAGACCTGGCTGATTCGTCTGGCCGTAACGATGCGCAATGTTGTTTCTCTTTCCGGGTTGGCTATCGATTAAACGATATCCCCCTTCACCCCCAAAGATCTGAAATCGGTTGTTCCCACGCCGGCCTGTGCCGCCTTGGCCAGATAGGGCAACTCGGAACCTCTCTTTCCCAGTAGGCGGGCGCCGAATGCGTCGGCGGCCACCTGGTCCGTACTCACGATCATGGTTCGGGTGGCCGTCAAATCATCCAGGGAGCCCCCTGTGGGGCCGTTGGTCATCATCGACCAGGTACCGTCGAGAACAACCAGCGTCGGGGTGACCATCATGGAGAGTTCTTTTATGATATTGTTGATGTCCTGATGAAACACGTTTCGTCGCCCCCCGAGCAACCCGTACCAGTTTTTCATGGTCATGGAGGCCCCGCTCCGGTGGTGGCTCTTCACCGGTGCCACACCGATGATTTTGTTTACCCCCGTCAACGGTTCAAACAAAATGGGCCAATGGTCCAGCAAGGCGCCTGTGGCCAACGTGAACGGCTTGAAGTGATCCGCACGCGGCACGACCACTTCCGCCCCGGCTTTTTTTGCCGCCGCTTCGATACCGGTAAGGGCAAAGGCACTGCCGGGGTCATGGATCGGATTGTCCGTCACAACCACTCGCGCCGCCCCCGCTTTCAGACAATAGCGGGTCAGTTCACGAACCAACTCGGGATGCGTCGTGGCCGACAACAGGGGCGGCATGGCGAACGCGGCGTTTACCTTGATCAAGACCTGATCGTTGGGTTTGATAAAGGCCTCAATCCCCCCAACGGCCTTCAGGGCCCGTGCCAGCGTTTTTGAACGGACCTCTCCTTTGGCAACACCCATCCGTCCTTCGGTTCCCGCGACGGAAAACCGCGGCAACGTAACACTTTGCTCGTCCGCATCGATTCCTGTGGGTGGTGTGTCGTCGTATCGCCAAAACGCCAGACCCCCCACTGCGACGATCGCCGCGCCTGCCTTGAGACACCGGGCCATAAAATCCCGGCGGCCCGATTTGGCTTCCGCTTCCCGCGTCATTCACACGTCTCCCCGAGATGCGCCCTCAGCCTTAAAGCGAGTTCTTCCGCAGGTTTCCGGGCCTCTGCCTGATGAACACCGACGACATAGGGACCACAGGGAAAGAAAATCTCAAATGTTCCGAAGAGGCTGATCATCTCCGCCTGCGCAAACGGCGCAGTCGGCTCAACCGTCCCGCCGTTTGCCACCAGAAAATCGTTGTACGCGGCAACCAACGCCGCTGCCGCCGCCGTGTCGCCGTTTTTGGTGATGAAGGCTGTCAATTGAGTGTCGCCCAGTTGATACCGGGCCGTAAACACGTTTTGAAGGCCCTTGAAGCCGAACGCATCGGACACAATCAGTCCCGTGTGACTGGGATCAAGCCCCTTTTCGGGAAACAAGCTTAGCTCTTCGATTCGAACCGCACTCGGAGAAACCTGATCGACAAATCGTTCGGCAAAAGCCGTGGCGCTTTCCATAATTGCTTCCGATGCCGAAGCGGCCACGAGTTCGACATAGTACTTTCCATGGACAAAGAAGAGGGCGTTTTTCGTTTCATAGGAAAAACGCGTCAGACTGAGAGCGGCCGCTCCGTAACGCCGCTGAGCACTGAAAACGGCAAAGGCTTGTCGTATGTTGCCCATGTCATAAACAAAAACCTCCATCCAATCTTCGGAACCGGATGTCGACTTGAACCGCCTGCACCAGAGATGCTCAAACCCGGCGGGAAGATAGAGTTCCGCCTTTCCGTCGATCTTCTGAGACAGCGTGTCGGGTCCGAAAGACTCTAAAGGACCCATTGGCGTCAATGTGGGGGGCATCAGGTTCTCGAAATCAGGAAGGCTACCGGAATCCCGGGATGAACCCTCTCTGGAAACCCAAGCCGCTTCTTCGGGCACCCAGATACCGGACTCATACCGAGACTGCTTCAGATAGACCCCGACCGCCACCACTACCAACACGCCGATAATCCCCCAGGAAAGGATGGTTTCCGTCAAACCCGGAGTTGCCTTTGTGAAGGGATCTGTCTTCATGTTGTCAATTCTTTTACAAACCCTTTCACTGCGCCGACCCCCGCCTCTTCCACCAAGCGTATGGTTTGTGTGCCGATGACGGCGACATCGGCCTTTCCTTTCAGGAAATCGATGTCCCCTTTTCCTTTCACCCCAAACCCCAGGGCAAGCGGCAATGTCGTGGCCTTCCGGCATCGGGCCAGATAGTCGTCCAGCTCAGCGGAGAACGCCGTTTCCTGGCCGGTCACACCCTTTCTGGCCACGCAGTAGACAAACCCCTTGGCAAACGAGGCGATGTAGTCCATCCGCGCCTGAGAAGACGTCGGGGAGAATATGAAAATCGGTGAAAGCCCCTGCTCATTCATGGCGGTCAGGTATGCGTCGCCCTCTTCCGGGGGCAGATCCGGAATGATAGCCCCTTTAATTCCCCCTTGAGCCATCTCGGCGGCGAACGCCTCCACCCCGTACTGAAAAAGGATATTGTAATAGGTCATGAACAGAAAGGGAATATCAAAAGCGGCCGTCACCTCCCGGGCGAAGTCCAGACACCGTCCCACGGTAGCGCCCCTTAAAAGGGCTTCCTGATTGGCGTGCAAGATGACCGGTCCGTCGGCAATCGGCTCGGAGAAGGGGATTTGAAGTTCCATGAGATCCACGCCACCTTCCACCATGGCGGCCACGATATCGAGAGAGTCTTCAAAAGAGGGATATCCGACCACGATATGAGTCATCAGCAGCATCCCCTTTTTTTTCAATCGATCCTTTATATAGGTTTCAAGCATTATATGCCTCCGCTTTTGCTCGTATGAAGGCCTTCCAATCAGGGTCGTCAAATGCATCGGCCACCGTAAATATGTCTTTATCGCCGCGACCGGACTGGTTGATCAAAATGATGTCATCCCGCGACCGTGTCCCCGCCTCCTTGAAGGCCTGCACAAAGGCATGGGCCGATTCGAGAGCCGGAATCAACCCTTCCTCACGGATGGTCAACGCCATGGCATCCACCACCTCTTGATCCGATGCGGACTCAAACCGGACGCGTTTTCTCTCTTTCAACCGAGCCAATATCGGTGACACCCCTACGTAATCAAGTCCCGCAGCGACGCTGTGGGTTTCTTTCATTTGCCCGTCCCGATTTTGAAGAAAATAGGTCTTATATCCCTGGGCCACCCCGACAGCGGCATCCGCGGAGGAAAGTCGAATGGCGTGATGTCCAGAGTCCGCACCCAGGCCGCCGGCCTCAACCCCTACCAGGTCGACGGGATCATCAAAAAAGGCCTGGAAAATGCCCAATGCATTCGATCCCCCACCCACGCAGGCGTACACCGCATCGGGAAGTCGACCCTCGCAGGCAAGGAGTTGCTCCCTGGCTTCGGTGCCGATGATGGATTGAAAATATGAGACCATTTCCGGGAACGGATGCGGTCCGCAAGCCGTCCCCAGGACATAATGGGTGGTATCCATATGACTGACCCAATCCCGGAACGCCTCATTGATGGCGTCTTTCAAGATTCGCGTGCCTTCCCGAACCGGCACGACGCGGGCGCCAAGACGTTCCATCCAGAACACATTGGGACGTTGTCGGTCCACATCCACCTCTCCCATGTAGATCGTACACTCAAACCCGAACTTGGCCGCCATGGTCGCCGTGGCCACACCATGCTGGCCCGCCCCGGTTTCCGCAATCACCCGGGTCTTACCCATGCGTTTTACTAAAAGCCCTTGGCCCATCACATTGTTTGCCTTGTGCGCACCCGTATGGTTCAAATCTTCCCGTTTGACATAGATCTTGGCACCACCGAACCGTTCCGTCAGGTTCCCGGCAAAGGTCACCGGGGTCGGCCGACACGAATAGGACGCCATGATATCCGTATAGGCCTGCCAAAACGTCGGATCGGCCCTGGCCGCCTCAAAGGCCTCCACCAACTCGTCGAAGGTGGCCACCAGAATCTCCGGCAGGTATGCGCCGCCGAACCCGTCGTAGTACCCTCTGTTAATCATTTCGTATTCCTTACCTGTTCAACGAACCGTCTTATCTTCTCATGGTCTTTTATGCCGGGCGCCGATTCCACGCCGCTGCTCACATCCACCCCGTACGGTAAAACCCGTGTCACCGCCGCACCGACATTTTCAGGCGTCAGACCGCCGGAAAGAATGATGGGGCCGTACCCCGCCGCTCCCCGGGCCAGCGCCCAATCAAAAGTCCGCCCGGTCCCCCCGGCCTTACCCGGCACATAACTGTCCAACACGAAACCATCCGCACACTCGGCGTAGGCCTCCAGCTGCGCGATGTCCGTCTCGTTTCGAACCCGAACGGCCTTTAAAACTCGCAGCCCGAGTCTGCGACAATACTCGGGAGATTCTTTTCCATGAAGCTGAACCCAGTGCAAACCGCAAAAAGCGGCGATCTCCTTGACGACCGTCGCATCTTCATCGACGAAGACACCTACGGTACTCACAAAGGGGGGCAAGGACAAGCAAATCTTTCGGGCCCGTTCGGGATCCACCCTGCGTGGACTTTTGGCCAGTACCAACCCGACGGCATCCACACCGAGCCGGACAGCCGCCCGGGCATCCGCTTGAGTGCCGATTCCGCAAACCTTGATTTTCGGTCTCACTTTTCGCCTACCCTATGAGCCTGTCGGAGAACTCCCAGGAGAGCGACTTTGAGAGTTTTTGATAGCAGTTCTTAGTGAAGCGGAGCGTCAAGAAACGCCAACTGTTTGAGGCAGTTAGCCGAGTTTTGGCGTTTCAGCAAAGCGAACTTAGAAATGCTTCAAAAACGCTCACCCAGAGCGAAAATGGGAGTTCTCCGACAGGTTCCTATCCGACCAGTATTTCCTTGACGGTTTTTTCCACGTCATCCGACGCCATCAGCACGGTACCGATCAACACGGCATCGACACCGCTTTCCTGTACAAACCGGATATCCGAATGTGTCCTGACACCACTTTCGCTCACGCAGACCGCCCCTTTTGGAACATAAGGCGCCAGTGCCGCAGTGGTCGCCAAATCAATCTCGAAGGTCTTCAGGTCCCGGTTGTTAATCCCGATAATGCCCGCTCCGGCGTCGACCGCCCGCATCATCTCTTCTCGGGTATGGACCTCGACCAGGGCGTCCATCTCGAGCTCTTTACATAATCTCAGCAGATTGGCAAGTTCGTCGTCATCCAGTATGGCCACAATCAACAAGACCGCGTCTGCACCGAAAACCCTTGCCTCATACACCTGATAGGGATCGATGATAAAATCCTTGCACAAAACCGGAATCTTTACCATCTCCTTGACCCGGTTGAGGGTAAAGAGGCTGCCCTTAAAAAACGCCTCCTCCGTAAGCACCGATATGGCACCGGCCCCGGACGCCTCATATATCTTACCGAGAGCAACCGAATCCACCCGTGACCGGATCCACCCCGCCGAGGGCGAGGCCCGTTTGATTTCCGCAATCAGAGACACTTGCGGCGACTGCTTCAGCGCTTTTCCAAACCCGATCGGCTTCCTTTGGTCGCGGGCCAGTTCCTCCAGATCCGTGGATGAGGCCTTTTTTAAATAGGGCAGTATCTTCTTTTTGTGGGCGACGATATCATCGAGTATCATGCGACCGCCTCATTGGTCATTTCCACCAGCGCTTCCAATTTGTTAAGGGCCATTCCGGAATCAATGCTTTCTCCCGCCAGGGCCATCCCTTCGTGCATGTCCCCGGCTTTTCCCGCCACATAAAAGGTCGCCGCCGCATTTAGCAGGATCATATCACGCCGGGGACCCGATTGGCCTTTCAACACCTCTTGGACGACTGAGGCGTTTTCTTTTGCATCCCCGCCTTTGATGTCGTCAAGACGGGCTCGAGACATACCGAAATCCTCCGGAAGGATGCTGTATTCAGTCACTTTGCCGTCTTTCAGCTCACTCACATAGGTTCTTCCCGTAATGCTGATTTCATCGAAACTGCCGTCTCCGAAGACCACCATCGCCCGGGTGCTACCCAGCCGCCCCAGTACTTCAGCCAACAGGGAGGTCAAGTCCCGATTGTAAACCCCCAACACTTGGACATTCGCATCCGCTGGGTTTGTCAACGGACCCAGGACATTGAATATGGACCGAATTCCCGTCTCCCGCCGGGGGCCTATGGCATATTTCATGGCACCATGCAGCTTGGGCGCATAGAGAAAGCCGATGCCAATGTCGCGAATGCAGTTTTCTACCACCTCGGGAGTCACGTCCAGATTGACGCCCAGCGCCTCCAGCACGTCCGCACTTCCACATAGGCTCGAGACACTTCTGTTGCCGTGTTTGGCCACTTTCAGCCCCCCGCCGGCTGCTACAAATGCCGTGGTCGTAGATACATTGAAGGTGCTCGTCCCATCCCCGCCGGTACCGCACGTATCGATGACCGTCTCCAAATCCACGTTGATTTCGTCCCGGCCGATATCAACCAAGGGCGCCCGAATCCGGATACGGGTCGCCTTGTCCCGCATCACCTTGGCCGCACCGGTAATCTCCTCAATCGTTTCCCCCTTCATACGCAGAGCCGCAATAAAGGCACCGATTTGGGCATTCGTGGCGTTGCCTTCCATTATCGTACTCATCACGCTCACCATCTCCGCCTCCGACAGGTCCTGCCCCTTGACGATTTTGTTAATCATCTCTTTGATCATTGTCCTCCTCCCTGTTCGTATCGATTTCCAAGGTTAAAAAATTCCTCAATATTTTTTCCCCTTCTTGGGTCATAAACGATTCAGGGTGGAACTGGACACCTTCTATGGGAAGGTCTTTGTGCCGAACGCCCATAATTTCGCCCTCTACCGTCTGGGACACCACTTCCAGGCAATCGGGTAAGTTGTCACGACGGACCGCCAACGAATGGTATCGGGTGGCATGAAAAACCGGCGCCAAGCCACGGTAACACCCTTTGCCGTCGTGGTGAACCGCCGAGGTCTTGCCGTGCATCAGGTCTTGGGCGGGGACGATTTCTCCACCGAAGGCTTCCGCCACCGCCTGATGGCCGAGACATACCCCCAGAATAGGAACCCGAGGCGCAAAATGTCGAATCGCCGACAAAGAAATACCGGCGCCACTCGGCGCACCGGGACCGGGAGAAATCACCACCCGGTCCGGTTTACACGCAAACAGGCCATCCGGAGATATCTCATCGTTTCGGTAAATCTCCAATTCTTCTCCAAACCCCCCGAAGGCCTGAACCAGGTTGTAGGTAAAGGAATCATAGTTATCGATAATGAGTATCATGTGTGTCCGTCCGTAACGGGCCCTCTACGATGGCCGAGTCTGTTGGTATTTAGTCCCTTTTGTCCTTATAACGTGTTGCCGCTCACCACTTTGACCGCCTCGAAGAGAGCCGACGCCTTGTGAACCGTCTCCTCATACTCGCGGTCGGGATCCGAATCGGCCACGATTCCCGCCCCCGCTTGAAGGTAGGCTCTTGAATCCTTTATGAGAATACTGCGAATGGTAATGGCCAGGTCCATATTGCCGTCAAAACCGAAATATCCCACAGCCCCCGAATAGGGCCCTCTCCGACACGGCTCAAGCTCATGGATGATCTCCATGGCCCTGACTTTCGGCGCACCTGAAACCGTTCCGGCGGGAAAAGAGGCCCGCAACACGTCAAACGCCGTGAGTCCCTCCTTCAGAAGCCCCTCCACATTCGAAACAATGTGCATGACATGAGAGTACCTTTCCACGATCATCAGATCACTCAATTTCACGGTATTGAACCGGGCGACTCGGCCCACGTCATTGCGTGCCAGATCAACCAGCATGACATGTTCCGCCTTTTCCTTCGGGTCGGCAAGGAGCTCGGCCTCCAATGCCTTGTCTTGCTCCTCTGTTTTACCCCGTGGCCGCGTTCCGGCGATCGGTCTCAAGGTAACCCGCCCATCTTCGAGCCGTACCATCACCTCAGGCGACGAACCGAGCAAAGCCACGCCGTCAAATTGAAGATAGAATAGATACGGCGACGGGTTTATCCGCCTCAGTACCCGATAGACGTCAAAGGGATCAGCCTCGGTTTGCGTTTCAAACCCTTGAGACAAGACCACCTGTATAATCTCCCCCTGACGGATATATTCCTTGGCCCTGATCACCATGGACTCAAACCGCTCCCGAGACATGGTGCTGGAAATCTTGTCCGGAGGCTTCCCCGGATCCGGTCGCCCGGCGGGAATCACGCGCTTTCCGATCCGGTCCACCACCTGTTGGATGCGCCCGGCAGCCTCCTCGTAGAGCCGGTCGATATCCGCTCCGGAGGGGACATGTACATTAAATACCACCTGTATCGTCTGCTTGAGGTTGTCAAAGATCAATACCAAGCGCGGAATCATGAACCATGTATCCGGCACATCGATCCTGGGCGGAAGCGAATCCGGAATCGGTTCGAAAAAGGAAACCGTTTCATACCCGAGGTAGCCCACCGCCCCCCCGTAAAATCGGGGTAACCCTTCTGTGTGAAACGGCCGGAAATCCGATAGATACCCCGCCAACAGCTCAAGTGGATCCCGGACTGTTCGCTCTTCGCTGCGTCCACCAAACCGGACACGGACATCAGTGCCACTGCTTTGAAAAGTGAACATGGGCTCCATACCCATAAAACTGTACCGACTCCAACGCTCCCCGCCCTCGACACTTTCCAGCAGAAAGCCGTACTTGCCCGGATGGAAGACACGGTAGAGGCTGATCGGTGTGTCCATGTCCCCGAGTATTTCCTGGTACACCGGAATCAGATTCGGCGGCTCTCCCCCCTCTACGGGTGGCTGGGCAATCAGAGACCGAAAACGGTGCTTATCCGGATTTATTTCACTTTTCATTTTTCCTCTCGCCTCTTACGGATCAAGGGTTGCACCCCCCAAAATGGTGCATAAAAAAAGCCGTGGGCCTTGAAGTGGCTCACGGCGTTAGCTGACTCGGTAAGGCGCTAGATCGGTGGGCACACTCCAATCGCTGTGTTCCACCACCAGCACCAGTTATTTACCACTCGCACGTTCATCACGCATTCTCACTTTTGAAATTAATCAATTAATTGAAAAATATAATATCAAAATTAAGCGCTTCTGTCAAGATAAATTGACTCGAATCCAGAAGCGCACCAACTATTTCTCAGCGCTGTTATCCTCGTTCTCACCGGAACTCGTGTCTTCCTCCCAATCGATGACCGGTGAATCATCGGTTCCGCCGGACTGGTCTTCCAACTGACGCACCGCAGAGCCGTTTCCCTTGTACTCCAGTTGCATCCGATACTTGTCCACTTCCACCTGGTTTTCCATCGATTTCTTGGCCAGAAGATATTTTAAGTAGATAATCAACACCACCACCGCGAACACGGCGACACCGATAAAGAGAAACACCCATTTGAATCGTATCAGCGTTTCGATACTCACCTCGCCCAGATAAATGACCAGGTTCGGCAAAATCCAGTAGGAGATGACCGCCAAAAAAATGCCCGCACCGATGACGAAGATATTGAACTTGCCGACACCACCGATAATGCGTTCCACACGGGTTTCATTGCCTTTTTCAGGCGGTTGGGAGCCCTCCCGTATTACATCTTCCCCATAAAAGATGGCCGTGTACATGCGCAAGATCAACACGAACCCGAGAATAAGTCCCAACGGAATTCCCAGCGCTGCGACAAACCAGGCACGGAAAGGAAACGGCACATCCCGCTTGACGAGTCGTCGACGGTACTCTTCCACCGGCCCATGCGCTTTTTCAAAATGATACACGTTGAAGTCCGTCAGGTTCCGGCCGTCCGTCTCATAGACCATATTTCCATTCTTATCGAGAAATTGGAGCTTATATTGTTCTCCCGACCGGATGGCGGCCACGGCAAAAATGGCCAGTTCGAGAAGAATCAGAAAAACGCCGATAGCGATGAATACCGTTCGGTGGTTTTGAATGACCGATAGTGGGCTATACTTTCCGGACATAGTCGTTTCCTTCTGTGTCACATCCAAAAAATATTTCTACGAATGCCTATGTTTGTGATATGAACCCCTTCATACAGGTTGCCGGTGCCTTGAACCGTATGGCTTTTGTTTGGCTCCTGCATGAGCGCTGGTTTTATCACATGGCCACCGCAAGATTCAAGTTGTAAAAGTGGGCCAACGA
>CAZHHS010000019.1:0-7481 GCA_964532395.1 uncultured Desulfobacterales bacterium
CTCTAACGGCTTCAAACAGTTAGCCCCATTGAAATCTGAGACCGTCCCGAACCTGGAACGTTTTCAAAAAGTCGATCACGTTTGGCTAATGGAAGTTCAATATCGACGTCAGGTCTTATTTCAGGGCATCCAGAATGAGACCGTATAAATCGGTGTTATCAAGTGCCCGGCCCAACCGCCAACTGCCCGGCCCTTGGCTCCAGATAAGGGTATCTTGGGCGGTATGTCTTCGAGACGTCCATCCCGTGTCCACTTTGTCACCGGCCGCCGACAGCTTATCCGCGGGCCCGTCGATCATCATACCGCCTGTTTCGTGATCTGACACAACAACGATCAACGTATTCAAGCGTCTCTGAGGATCCGCGGCCACCCATTCGTGAACGATTCGTACCGCCTCGTCAAAGGCCAACATCTCGCCCAACAGATACGCCCTATCATTGGCATGACCGGCCCAGTCGATTTGAGAGCCTTCGATCAGACAAAAGAAACCATCCTCGTCCTTTTCCAATATGTCCAAAGCGGCTTCGGTCATCTCGGACAGCGTCGGCTCCGTTTCCGGATAGGCGACCGTCGGGTCGACTCGGAAGAGCTCCTTGGTTTTACCCCCCGGGTGAAAAAGGCCCAGCATTTTCGCCACCCCTGCCGACAATGCTTCGTCCATGTCCCCTTTGTTTTCTACGACGGTATACCCGGCCGCCACCGCCTCGCTGAGCAAAACATCCAAGTAGTTTTCCGCCGACTCGCCTAGGAGACATGCGCCTCGGTTCTTTTCCATCCCGCCGCCAAGGACAACGTCAATTTTTCGTTCTATGTACTGACGGGCGATCTCTTCCTCGCAATTACGATGATGCACGTGCGACCCAAACGCTGCAGGGGTTGCATGAGTGACATCCGACGTAACCACCAAACCGGTCGCCTTTCCCATCGATTTGGCCACCTCCAAAAGTGTGGGAACCCGGGTGCCTGAATCACATGCACCGTCAACGTCATTATCGTGACAAGAGATTTCACCGTTGTTGTACTTCTCCCCGGTTGCCCATGCCGATGCTGCGGCGGCGGAATCCGTGACCGTCCCGTTTTTGGAGTGGGTGCTCTGATATCCAATGTGGGGAAGCAATTCGAGCTGTAACCGCTCACCATCAGGACCATTTTTAAAGATACGAGTCGCCGTGACATAGGATATTCCCATACCGTCGGGCACCATAAAAATGACGTTCCTGGCTGCTTCCTCGGCCCTAGCGGAACCGGGAATCCCAAGAATGAATGTCATTGCCCCCACAAGACACATCATCATGAGTCGTCGAAGCTTACTTACCATAATATTCCTTCTCCTTCTGAAATCAAACGTGCTTCCCATTCTCGATTATATAACGGATTCTAACAAAAGCCATCTTGAATGGCACCTGCAATCGGACTGTATAACCAGATTTATCGACTTTCATCCGAATCTTGATGACGGTCAGGTCAAAATGCCGCGACAATTCAGTGTCATATAACCTGAATTTTCCACGAGTCGGAGGTTTTCGGCTGCAAGACACTTAAAGGCGACGCCATAGTCTGATTGCAAGCCTTCCGGAATCGGAGAAAAGTCCCATCACACACAGGCATAGCCGATTTACATACCCCAGCCCAAAGGGCGAGGCTTCATCATCAAGTGAAAATCGGATTCCGGGAGCTTTTCGTTTCGGGCACAGTTGTGGGGCGCTCGGTGGTCGGTACCATGATCACCGCTTTATTGCCGGCCTATTTGGGGGGATATACGGCGATGTTGATGAACTTTATGAGTCAAGGACTACGTCGATGACTAGGCTTTCAGCAAAGCCTCAACATCAATTTGGTGGCTTCTCAGATTCTGAATATCTTTGTGAGTGCTTACCTTTGGATTCGATCGAGGACCTTTAAAACGACCCCCCCGACAAATACTGATCCGCCGGCTACGACCCACTCCATCCATGCTGCCAATGGTAATTCCATCTTTTCGTTCCTCCTTGGTCTCCTTTGATTCATCATTAATAAATTATAATAATAGACCCAAATTTTAGTTTGTTCTATTAGAAAATTGTGATAGTTGTGTTCGTAAAAATAGAATTGCTATGGAATGGCTCAATTATCATCACCTTTTTTACTTCTGGACCGTCGTGCAGGAGGGAAATTTGACCGCCGCATCCGCCCGGCTGCGACTGGCCCCTTCCACGGTGAGTGCGCAGATTGCTCGTCTGGAAGAAAGTTTGGGCGGAAAGTTATTTCGCCGGGTCGGCCGAGGCCTGGAACCGACCGATTTAGGTCGCACGGTTTTCCGTTACGCCAATGAGATCTTTTTGCTCGGCCGCGAAATGATGGACACCTTGCGGGGAAATCCGGCGACAGGTCCGCTCTCGCTACGCGTGGGCATTGTCCCCGTCCTGCCCAAACTGATCGTTCGCAAGCTCCTAGAGCCGGTTTTCACTCTTCCCGAAAGGGTTCACCTACTTTGCCACGAAGACAACGAAGAAGACCTGCTGGGGGAGTTGGCGGTTCATAAACTCGACGTGGTCTTAAATGATGCCCCCCTTCGCAAAGGTCTACACGTTAAGGCCTACAACCACCTGCTTGGGGAATGCGGGATTACATTTCTGGCCGTTAAGAAGATGGCCAAAACGCTGAGGGCGGGATTCCCGGAATCGCTCGACGGTGCTCCCATGCTGGTCCCTGTGGAGATGACCGTTCTTAGGCAATGGCTGGAAAGATGGTTTGAGTCGTTAAACATCAGACCGGTGATCATAGGGGAGTTTGCGGACAGCGCCCTGCTCAAGGCCTTCGGCCAGCACGGAGATGGGGTGTTTGCATCCCCCTCTGTGGTGGAAGAAGACATCCAACATCAATACGGTGTTCAGGTCGTAGGTCGAACCAAGATCATTCGGGAGCGATATTATGCCATTTCCTGCGAGCGGATTATCAAACACCCCGCTGTCACTGCCATTTCTGACGCAGCACGACACAATCTTTTCGTGAACATTCAGGATTGACACGTACTTCTTACCGACTTCAGCGGACCACCACCGTCTGAATGTGGTTTTCCAACAACGCTTTGAGATTGGACAGGTATGCCTCAGAGGTGGGTGGTTCCTGGAGATACGTGGGATCGAGGGCTTTGGACGGGATGAACTGTTGCAAGGCATATAGCGGCGCATGCCGGATGAGCCGGCCGATCTGCTCAAAATCCTTCTCGGTCAGTAATGATTCGACCACCGTGGTCCGAAATTCACAGGGTATTCCGGAGCCCATGATGAGTCGGACACTCTTACGGATATCTTCCGACACTACGGGCGTCCGGGTGATATCCCCATAGCGCTCCACCGGCCCCTTAATATCCATGGCAATATAATCCAACACGCCTCGGTCAATGAGTTCTTTCAAAACCTGCGGCTGGGAACCGTTGGTATCCAACTTCGCCAGATACCCCAGACCCTTGATCCGCTCAATGAGGCCGATTAGATCCGCCTGGAGGGTCGGTTCCCCCCCCGTGATGGTTACCGCATCAATGACACCTTTTCGCTTCTCCAAGTACGCGAAGATAGGGGCTTCCGCCAGGACGTCTTTAAAAAGTGAGGGAAGGACCAATTCTGGATTGTGGCAATAGGGACACCGGAAATTGCATCCCTGGGCAAACAAGATGGTACAAATCTTCCCGGGATAATCAACGAGAGAGACCTTCTGCCAACCCCCAATCTTCATGAATTAGAAGTCAAATACCTCTCTCATCCGGTACTCCGCCTGCTTGCCTTCGTTCCATTGTTTAACCGGTCGTAAGTATCCGGCAACTCGGGTGTAGACCTCACAGGCCGTCTCACAGGTAGGACACTTGACCTGTTCTCCCGGAAGATACCCGTGGTCGGGACAAACACTGAATGTGGGGCTGAATGTGAAATAGGGAATCTGATAATTCTCGCAAACTTTCTGTACGAGCTGTTTCACACTGGCGGGGTTATTGATACGTTCTCCGGCAAAGGCGTGGAAGACCGTTCCCCCCGTGTATCGACTTTGAATGCCGTCTTGAAGGTCCAGAGCCTCAAAGATATCATCGGTGTAGTTCACAGGCAGCTGGGAGGAGTTCGTGTAAAACGAACAGCTTCCCGGCTTCTTGTTTCCATTGCCGTTGGCCGCTATGATGCCGGGGCACTTGTCCCGATCAATCCGGGCCAAGCGGTATGAGGTACCTTCGGCGGGCGTGGCCTCTAAATTGAAATTATCCCCGGTCTCCTGCTGAAAAGCGATAAGTTTTTCCCGCATGAAATCCAGAACCTTTTCGGAAAAGGCCTGGCCCCGGGCATGTCCGATGTCCTTGCCAAAGAGGTTCAGGCAGGCTTCGTTTAGGCCCACCAACCCAATGGTGGAAAAGTGGTTTTTCCAGTATTCTCCGAACCGTTCCCTTACCTTCCGCAGATAATGCTTGGTATACGGATAGAGATTCCCGTCGGTAAATCTTTCCAGAACCTTTCGCTTAATGGTCAAGCTTTCCTTGGCCAAGACCATCAGATTTTCCAGGCGCCGAAAAAAGTCTTCTTCTCCCTCACTTGAATACCCCAGTCGAGGCATGTTGATGGTAACCACCCCGATCGAACCGGTAAGCGGGTTGGAGCCAAAAAGCCCCCCGCCCCGGGACTCCAGTTCCCGATTGTCGATACGCAGTCGACAACACATGCTTCGGGTGTCTTCCGGATTCATGTCGGAATTGATGAAATTGGAAAAATAGGGAACGCCGTACTTTCCGGTCATTCCCCAGAGTTGTTCAAGATCGTCTTTATCCCAGTCAAAATCTTTGGTGATATTGTATGTGGGAATCGGGAAGGTGAACACCCGTCCCTTGGCATCTCCTTCCGCCATGACTTCCAAAAACGCCCGGTTAAACAGATCCATCTCTTTCTGGAATTCGCCGTATCTCTCCGATTGCATCTGACCGCCCAAAATCACCGCCTGATCGGCCAGGTACTTGGGCACGGTGAGGTCCAACGTCACGTTGGTAAACGGGGTCTGAAAACCAACCCGGGTAGGTACATTGATATTGAAAACAAATTCCTGAAGGGCCTGCTTGACTTCTTTGTAGCCCAAACCATCATACCTGACGAACGGGGCCAGGAAGGTGTCGAAATTGGAAAAGGCCTGGGCCCCGGCGGCTTCCCCTTGCAATGTATAGAAGAAATTGACTACTTGGCCGAGTGCACTACGAAGATGCCGGGCCGGCCGGGCCTCCACTTTGCCCGACACCCCCTTGAACCCTTCCATAAGGAGGTCCTGCAGATCCCATCCCACACAATAGACGGAAAGCATATTCAAATCGTGAATGTGGAAATCCCCGCCGGTATGGGCATCCCTGATTTCCGGGGTATAGATCTCGCGAAGCCAGTAGACCTTACTCACCTCAGAGGAGATGTAATTATTAAGCCCTTGTAGAGAGTAACACATGTTGCTGTTTTCGTTTATCTTCCAGTCCATTCTTTTTAAATACTGGTCCACCAGGTCTACTTCCATCTTGTCGGCGATCTCTCTGATCCTAGCGTGTTGATCTCGATATATGATGTACCGCTTGGCAGTGGTACGAAACGGGGAGGAAAGGAGCACCTCCTCGACAATGTCCTGCACGTCCTCAACCCCCATGGTCTTATCACCATGAATGCCTTCGGCCATACTCAAGACCCGGATCATGAGCGTTCTGGCCTGTTCCCGACCAAATTCACCCGTCGCCTGGCCGGCCTCTTCAATGGCCGTTGTAATCTTGTCAGCATCAAATGGCACGTAGCGCCCATCCCGTTTCCGAATCATCTCAAACATCTTCTTGAATCCCCCCTGTATAATTGACAACTATATATTGTGGGCAGGTTTCGTTCATAATGCTATATATAGCTTTTTGCAAGCAAAAAAAGGGGCCACCGCAAAAATCTTGTCAAATGAATGTAACATCTGACACACTCAATATCACTGACTTTTCTTGTACGACACATGTAGCGGATCCGAAAAATTTTCAAATGTTAACCACCTCGCACACCAAACAGCGCTTTCGACCGATTGTGGCCAGCATCGCACTGACCTGGGCCCTATGGCTGGGCAGCAAATGGTACTTCCACGACTGGTTTGCCGATCCCTTCAAGTACCCGGCCAAGGGGGCATCGCTGACGGCCATCGTCTTGATGTGTTGGTGCATCATACTTTCCACCCGATGGCGCCCGCTGGAAGACTATTTCGGCGGACTCGACAAGGTCTATCAGGTCCACAAGCGACTGGGACGGTGGAGCTTCTGGATCATCATTTTCCATCCCCTCTGCCTGGGAGCGGACCGGCTGCCGGACATCACGGCCTTTTTTTTAGACATGGGGTTTCGGGTACCGCGGGGGGATGCCTATCTGGTGGGACAAAACTTCGGGGTGGCGGCTTTCCTTTTGATGGCCGCCTTGATTGTTCTCACCCTTCGCCAGTGGCTCCCCTACCATATCTGGAAACGAACCCACGAATGGTTCGGTCTGGTCTTACTATTGGCAATCGTTCACATTGTCTGGGTCGACGCAGACATCGCCGCCTATCCACTTTTGAAAGTCTGGATCTACCCCCTCCTAGGCCTGGCAGGGTCTGCTTTCATATATATCCGGTTCCTTTATCGGTTCTACGGCCCCCGGTATAAATATGCCGTTGACCATATCGAACGTCATGGAGATATCTTGAAATTGACGTTTTCACCGCTCGGGAAGGAAATGGACTTTCGACCCAGTCAGTTTGTCTATCTCGTCATACACAAGTCCGGACTTTCCCCTGAGTCCCACCCCTATTCGATCGCCTGCGGCTATAATCTCGAGGGTAAATTCAAGCTGGGGATCAAACAGGTGGGCGATCATACCCGCACCCTTAACCGATTGGAGATCGGCGATCCGGTCACCGTGTACGGACCGTATGGTCGGTTGAGCGACAAGTTCCTGGACGCAGAACGAGATTGTGTCCTCATCGGTGGCGGGGTAGGCATTACCCCGTTTATCGGTATGTGGCACGTCGCCCTGCACTCGGAAGAACGCTTGGACAAAAAAGCGGTGCCGGACCGATTGCGAACGCTTCATCCCGAAATTATTCGGACTTGGAAGAGCCCCCGCGTCGCTCTCTTCTACGTTTGTCACACACAGGATCAAGCCAGCTTCGACGCGGAGATCCGGCGAGAAATCACCTCAAGTCATTTCCACGGTTTTGAGGCATTGGAAGACCGGGGCCACCATTATGAGCTCTATCTCAGCTCGGCCAAAGGCTTATTTTCAGCCGGATATGCCGCTGATCGAATAAACGGCGATATTCTCGACAAAAATATCTTTCTCTGCGGGCCCTCTCCGATGGTCGACGCCCTCATTAATCAGTTTCGCGCCATGGGAATTCCGGAAGAACAGATCGTCGTGGAAGACTTTAACCTGTTTTGATCGGTGGGTACTCAAGGAAATCCATAGATACCTTACCCACGCCGACCCGTTCGG
>CAZHHS010000019.1:7581-16762 GCA_964532395.1 uncultured Desulfobacterales bacterium
GCCACTTCCTCAACCGTTTTGCCGCTGAGAACGGACTGGGTCTCCGTGCTGACCGGGTTGCGACGGGCATCAGCATCCTTGTCTTTTTCCTTGATCAACAGCCAGTTTCTTTGATCTCCTCGCATCTTGGTGTTGATGAGGGCATATCCGCCCTTGAGCTTTTTTCCCTTAAGCTTCACTTTGCCGTGCCCGGCGTGCAAGGCTTCCGCCAAGGAAATGCTTTCGCCGTCCTTTTGACTCATGTTTTCGTAGGTTCCCGTATCCCATACGATCACCGTTCCGGCACCATACTCACCTTCCGGAATTCGTCCTTCAAAATAGGCATAGTCTAGGGGATGGTCCTCCGTACGCACCGCCAGGCGTTTTTCCTTGGGATCGGTACTGGGTCCTTTGGGAACCGCCCAAGAAACAAGGACCCCGTCCACTTCCAAACGAAAATCATAGTGCATTCGCCGGGCGTCATGCTGCTGAACCACGAAAATCGGTTCTCCCCCCGATTTTCCGACTGCGGCTGTCGGTTCCGGGGTCTTGGCAAAGTCCCGTTTCGCCCTGTATTTTTCGAGTTTGTCGCCGGTTTTCATCTGATTTCACCTGATTTCATTTGGGTCTTTCCCAAGGAACGGCGCCGGCAGGAGGAAAGGCCGGGCGGGAGAATAGCCGCCCGGCCTCAATAGCAAAATCAATGTTTACTCGGCCATGACGAATTTTCCGTTTTTCACCTGCACGACCACCATGGAATCGACACCCAGACCGTTGTGATCCTCCGGCGTTAGATTGTAGATGCCCGATATTCCCACGTACCCTTTGGTGTGTTCAATGGTGGATCTCAGGTCTTCCGCCACGGTTCCGGCCTTTTCCATGGCGTTGGCTACCATCATGATGGCGTCCCATGCATATCCTGAGTGGGTATTAATCGGGAATTGGTCATCGTAGCCGCGCTCTTTATAAAGCCGTATAAATTCTTTGATGACCGCCTTTTGCGGGTCGGCGTCGGGCAATTCATCGGCAACCATTAATTTGGTGGCCGGCATACGATCCCCTTCGCAGGCACTTCCGGCAAGCTCGATATATTTCGGATCCGGAAGTCCGTGACATTGAAACAGCGGCAAGTCAATGCCCAGTTGGGCCTTGTTCTTAGAGACAATAGCCCCGGCAGGACCGATTGTCCAAACCACAATCGCCTGGGGAGCGGCGTTCTTGACCTTGGTCAATTGGGCGGTCATGTCGGTGTCTCGTGGCCCGAACGATTCTTGTGTTACCACCTGCAAGTCAAACTGGGGGGCCAGTTTGGTAAGCCACCGTTCACCGTCCTTACCAAAACCGTCGGAAGCGGTAAGTAAGGCGATCCTGGTGAGCCCTTTGTCTTTCAAATATGTATAGAGGCGCTTCACCGCCACGGAGGATCGTTGGGGAGACTTAAAAATCCATTTAAACGGACCCAACTTGGGACCTCCCATGATTACCGGATCTCCGCCGACGGTCATGAACGCAGGCACCTTACCTTGGTGGATGATCTTCTTCACGGCCATGCCGGTACCCGTGCGAGTCGGACCGATGATGGCGGCCACTTTCTCTTTATAGATAAACTTTTTCGCAATATTGACCGCCTTGGCCGGGTCCCCTTCCGTATCCCCGATGATCAGTTCTATCGCCCGTCCGTTGACGCCTCCGGCTTGGTTGATTTTATCGACCACCATGGTTGCCACCAGCTTGGTGGGCGTACCGATAAAAGACGCCGGTCCCGAAAGATCAAAAAAGGCCCCCACCTTAATTCTATCCTCCGCTCCCGCGGTGCCCCCGGCAACAATCAGCATCACCGTTATAGCAACGACCGTTAAATAATTTACGATTTTCATTCCTCTCCTCCTTTATTCAGTGAGATAAACTGCCGATCATACGATCTCGTCCGTAATACGCGTATCAAATACCCGTTGGCTTTTGCGCTGGGTCCTAGGTAACCCACCATAATCCACCAATTCCACTTGCGTAGAGACTAAAAGTTGTTTTTTGATCTGATAGCCGATCTCGTGGACGAGTTCAGCCGTTCGACCCGCATCCACGCCTTGACCCCTCTCGATGACCAGTTTCATGAAATCCTTGCCGGATCCTTCGTCTCGGGTGAGATGAATCTGATACTCGGACCCCAACCCCGGGATACCGGACAAAATGGTATCGATGGTAGACGGGTATATGTTCACCCCCCTGAACTTGATCGTGTCATCCGTCCGACCCTTGATCCGTGAGTGCCTGGGCATGACGGAGCCACATGTACAGGGACCGGGTATAATCCGAGTCACATCACGCGTCCGATAGCGAATGAGAGGGGCGGCTTCTTTGCACAGGCTGGTGACCACCATCTCTCCCCATTCACCGTCGGGGAGCGGTTCCAAGGTCACCGGGTCTACGATTTCAAGGATGTAGTAGTCCCCCCAATAGTGTATGCAATCATGGTCCGGACATTCGATTCCGGTACCGGGGCCGTAGAGTTCGGTAAGGCCCGTAATGTCGAAAAGCTCAGCCCCTCCGAATAACTCGCCGATCTTTGCACGCATGGAGCGGGAGGTCCGCTCGGAACCGTAAATGATTTTTTGAATGCTGATCCTGTCGGCGATGCCACGGCGATGGATCTCTTCGGCCATCAGCAAAGCCATGGAGGCCGTACTGCAAAACACCGTTGAACGGAGATCTTCCATAAACTGGATGTGCATGTCCACATTACCCGGTCCTACCGGAACCGCCATGGCGCCCACTTCTTCACATCCCAGCTGAAATCCCATACCGGCTGTCCAGATACCGTACCCCACGGCGATCTGGACCCGATCCAGCGGCGTAACACCGGCCATTTCGTAACACCGGCCGAAGAAATGAACCCAATCGTCGATATCTTTCTGGGTATAGCCCAGGATCTTACGTTTGCCCGTGGTACCTGAACTGGCATGGATGCGCACGATTTGCTCATAGGGAACCGCCCGCAGCGGGAACGGATAAAAATCGCGCAGGTCATCGGCGGTGGTGAACGGCAATCGTTTTAGATCCGCCAGGCTCCGCACCGTATCGGGGGCGATCCCTGCGTGCTCCAGGCGTTCGCGATAGAAGCTGGAACCTTCGAACGCATGTCGCACCGTCCATTGAAGTCCGTTGAGTTGGTGTTCGGCAAGTGCGGTCTCATCGCTGATACTGGGTTTAAACGTTTGTTTTTTCATGTCGGATCTTCTCAACCGGATGTTTGTCAAACCGGCTGCTCCCAACCGGCTGGCTTCTGGTTTCTTCTCACTGGCCGCACCCAGGAAGGCGGCACGAAGCAT
The DNA here is from genome assembly GCA_964532395.1 of uncultured Desulfobacterales bacterium. Classification (GTDB taxonomy): domain Bacteria; phylum Desulfobacterota; class Desulfobacteria; order Desulfobacterales. The sequence goes on from CAZHHS010000019.1 coordinate 10,887, forward strand.
GGGGTCGTTGAGCAGGTCGGCGCTGCCACCCTCCTCCACAATTCGTCCCCCGGCCATCAAAAACGCCTTGTGGGAAGCCGAAAGCGCACGTGCCGCGTTTTGTTCAACCAAAAGGATGGACACCCCGGAGCGCGATAACCGGTGAATGGTTGCAAAAACGTCGTCGGCGATCAGCGGGGCGAGGCCGAGGCTGGGTTCGTCCAACAACAGGAGGCGGGGCCGGGCCATGAGGGCACGGCCCATTGCCAGCATTTGTTGTTCTCCGCCGGACAAGGTACCCGCTATCTGGTTTCGCCGTTCTTCCAGGCGTTCAAACCGCTTGAAAACGTCACCCATGCGGCGGGCCGTTTCCCGACGCCCCGTCTTTAGGGCCGCAACGCCCAGCTCCAGATTTTCCGCCACTGTCAGGTGCGGAAAGATTTCCCGCCCCTCCGGGGTCAATGCGAGGCCGCTTTGAACCATCTGGGTCGGGGACTTCCCGGTTGCAGGCTTACCGGCTACGAGCACCCGACCGCCGGTCGGTTTCATCAACCCCATCACACATTTGAGGAGCGTGGTCTTTCCCGCCCCATTGGCACCGACCAAGGCCACGGTTTGGCCCTCGGCAACGGAAAGGGTGACGCCAAACAGGGCTTGAGCGGCGCCATAATAGGCGGTCAACCCAACAATGTCCAGTAAATTCCCTGACATGCCTTTACGCCGTTGCCTCCATCCGTCCCAGGTAGGCCTCGAGCACCAGCGGATTGGTTCGTATGTCTTCCGGCGGACCACTGGCGATACAACGGCCGCTGTCCAATACCACCACATGGTCGGCGACCTCCATGACCAGCGCCATGTCATGCTCGACCAACAGCATGGTATGGCCGCTGCTGCGCTGCTGCCGGATATGGCGGGCAATGCGGGCCGTTTCGTCACTATTGAGCCCCGCCACCGGTTCATCCAGTAGAACCAAGCGAGGGGCCCCGACGAAGGCTCGGGCCATTTCCACACGCTTTTTGTCGCCGTAAGACAGGGCCGATGCGGGCCAGTTGGCCTTAAGAGCGAGATGAAACCGGTCCAGTGCCTCCAGGGCCTGAAGCTTCAGGCGGCGTTCCTGGTGACGCAATGCCGGCAGGCGAAGCATGGAAAAAACGAACGAACATTGCGCCGACACGGTCAATCCGGTCAAGACGTTTTCCAGCACCGAAAGCCTTGAAAACACTTTTAAGTTCTGGAAAGTGCGCGCCACGCCCAAGGCAGCGATACGGTGTGCCGGCAGCCGCTCGATGGGGTCACCCGCCAGCCGGATGCGGCCATGGTGGACGGTATCAACCCCGCTGATACAATTGATCAATGTCGATTTACCCGCCCCGTTAGGGCCGATCAGGGCCGTGATGCCCCCCGTGGAAATGGAAAAGGAGACATCCTGGAGGGCCGGCAACCCGCCGAACCATTTGCTCACTTGATCCACTTCAAGCATGGGTACCTCGGCTCAAGGCTATACGGGTGCGCACGGCACTGACGATCCCGGTTACCAATCCCTGGGGCAGGAAGAGGAGTATCAGAACCAGGATCAAGCCGTGGACGATGTCTTTATAGGTGTCCAAGGCTTCGATCCATTCGGGGAGCAGCGTGATCAGACCGGTACCCAACAGCGTGCCCCATATGGACCCCATGCCCCCCACAACCACCATGATGACGAAGTCAACCGAAACGAAGATATTAAACGAATCCGGACTCACAAACGCATAGCAGTGTGCAAAGAGACTCCCTGCCAGACTGGCCAACACCGCCGAGAGAACAAAAACTTTCACCTTGGCCCTGCGAATATCCACACCTAGAGTTGCGGCGGCGACTTCATCTTCCGCCAACGCCGCAAGCCCGCGACCGGCACCGCTGCGCACCAGATTGAGGCTTAGCAGCAAAGATATCATGGTAAACGTCCAGACCAGGTAGTGGATGCGGATTTCGTTGTCAAAAATCAGGCCCCCGACGGCCAGATACGGAATGCCGGAAAAGCCGCTGGGGCCACCGGTGACGGTATCCCATTGTATCAAAATGGTATAGATCACGATGTTGAAGCCCAGCGTCGCCATGGCCAGGTAATGACCGCGGAGTTTCAACGCCGGAAGCCCCACGGCCAGAGCCACGAAGGCGGTTGCCAGAGCCACGAGAATCATTACCGGCCAAGGGGACCATCCCAGGGAAACGGTCCCGACGGCCGAACCGTAGGCCCCCATGGCAAAAAAGGCGGCATGGCCAAGGCTGATTTGCCCTGTAAACCCGATGAAGAGATTTAATCCCAGAACCACCATTGCGTAAATGGCAATCAGGTTGGAAAGCCCCAGGTTATAGGGGTTGCTTTCTATCATGGGCCATATCAGAATAAGCAGGGAAAGCGCCAGCACGGTCAGGCCGGTCTGATGGAGCTGACAGAAATAGAAAAGCCGGTCTCTGGCGGTCATCATTTTCCTAGCAATCCCTTGGGTCGAATGAACAGGGCCAAAAGAAGCACCAAAAAGGCAGCCACATCTTTGTACGCACTGCTCAGATAGCCGGCGGACAGGGACTCCAAGAGCCCCAATCCCAACCCCCCGATTACGGCACCGGGAAATGATCCGAACCCGCCCAAAATGGCAGCGGCAAACCCCTTAAGTCCAAGCAGCACCCCGACATCGTAGCTTAACGTAGTAATGGGGGTAACCAAGACCCCCGCAAGTCCGCCCAATCCCCCGGCCAAGGCGAAACTGACGGCCTTGACCCGCCCGACGCTGATTCCCACCACGGAGGCGGCGGTTTGATTGGATGCAACCGCTCGCATGGTGAGACCCAATCGGGTGCCTTTAAAAAACAACACCAGCAGAGCAATGGCCAAAGACGTCATAACCAGTATGGCCACAGCTTGGGGCAAGATGGTGGCCCCGGCAATCTGGAAGGGTGCTTCACCGGCAAGGGGCGGAACGGCCATCCGGTTTTTCCCCCAGACCAGCTTCATGACGCCCCGCAAAATAATGGACAGACCAATGGTTAGAAATATCAGCACAAGGTGATTTTGAGATCGTGACGGGCGGACGCCGAACCGTTCTACGATCATGGCTACCGCGGTTACCGCCGCAATCGCACAAAATAAAGCAACGACCATGGGTAAACCGCTCCAGAAAAGACCGGTGAACAGAAACATGCCGCCCAAAGATACGAAATCCACCTGCGTAAAGTTGACGATACCCATGGTGTTGTGGACCACACTGAAACCGAGTGCAATGAGGGCATAAATGGCGCCGTTGGTGATCCCGGCGAATACGAATTGGAGCAAGTCCTGCATATAGACCGTTCCTTCCTGACAGGCCCTCAAAATATGCCAGGCACGGGTTCAGGTCAAGTATTGACCGCAACCCTAAATCCACCGCTTGCCGAGTTTGCCGGAGATGCGAGGGGCGCATTTGAAGTCGTACTGGACAAGAGACGCGTGAAATTGTAATAAGCGGTTGTCTGAGAAGCTCAAGTCAGTGTTGTGTTTCGTCTTTAGGTTTCTTCTTGTCGACATGGGGAAAATATGGACCAACCAATTAGAAAAGAACTCATGATGGGCAACGAGGCCATTGCCCGGGGACTGATCGAAAACGGCTGCGCTGTTGCCACATCGTATCCCGGAACCCCTGCGTCGGAAATTCTGGCCGCCGTCGCCCGATATCAAAAACAGTTCAATGTCGGGATGCACACCCAGTGGGCCGTCAATGAAAAAGTGGCTTTGGAGATCGCATACGCCGCTAGCATGACCGGTTGCCGAGCCGCCGTGAGTATGAAACAAGTCGGGCTTAATGTTGCATTAGATCCGTTGATGAGCGCAGCCTATATGGGAACCGAGGGGGGATTTCTGGTAATCAGTGCCGATGATCCCGGGCCGCATTCGTCACAGACCGAACAGGATAGCCGACTGGTGGCCATGCTGGCCAAAATTCCCGTTCTCGACCCCCGATCTCCCAGCCAGGCCAAGGATATGATACGAATGGCATTTGACCTTTCTGAAGCGTACAAAATTCCGGTGATGCTGCGGCCTACCACCCGGGTCTGCCATTCCCGGCAGGACGTTATTCCCTATGGAACCGGAGAAATCACAAGATCCGAGGTCACACCGGATTTCAAAAAGGATCCGTGCCGATGGGCGGCCACCCCCAAATTTCGCTTCCAGCTCCATATGGAATTGGAAGACAAACTGGCTAATATAGTGAACCATACAGCCACAGCCCCTGTTCTCCTCAACCCGGCAGCATCGGGACATCGGGTGATCGTGTCTTCCGGGGTGGCATCGGCATATACGGTAGAAGTGCTCAAACGCCTGGACCTTTGGAATTCGCTGCCCCTATATCAGGTGTTGCAACCTTATCCGTTACATACGACGTTCGTGAATTATTTGCGGGAAACCTATGAACAAGTGCTGGTTATAGAGGAAACTGAGGAAGTCATCGAACTGCAACTGGCCGACCCCGACCGGGTCACAGGTAAACACAACGGCACGGTTCCCCGTGTCGGCGAATTGTTGCCGGAACGCATCGAACCCCTTGTGGCCGCTTTCTCAGGTGGGACATCCGGGCTTCCCACCTTGACTCAAGCGCCGGGCCGAAAACCGACCTTATGTGCCGGATGTGCGCACCGAGCCAGTTTCTTTTCCATCAAAAGAGCGGTGCCAAGGGGCATCTACACCGGCGACATCGGTTGCTACACATTGGGTCTGAATCTGAAGGCGGTGGACACCGTCCTTTGCATGGGGGCCGCCATCAGTCAGGCCGCCGGATTCTATCAGATCTACAAAAAGCAGGAAAAGAAACCCGATATCGTGGCCACCATGGGGGATTCGACGTTCTTTCATTCCGGTGTGCCGGCGCTGATTGACGCCGTTAATCAGAATGTTCATTTCGTGCTGGTGATCCTGGACAACCGCACGACGGCCATGACCGGCGGTCAACCCACACCGGCCACAGGCAGAAGCGCTGCCGGCGAAGAACTTGTTGAAGTAAGCTTGGAAGCAGTCATCAAAGGCTGTGGTGTCGGCTTCCTCGAAGTCGGTGATCCCTATGATGTCAAGGCATTCACAGCCACGGTCAAGGCGGCCGTGGCTCATAGCCGCGACGCGGGGCCGGCAGTGGTAATTGCCCGCCATCCCTGCGTCATCGATCTGATGCGGCAGGGAAAGGCCGCCGGAACCGTCCAAGTGGTGGTAAACCAGGACTGTGACGGATGTGGCTTTTGTCAGGAACACTTCGGGTGTCCCGCGCTCGTCATGACGGATAATGGTGAACGTGCCGAGGTGAACCCGCAGGACTGCAATGGATGTGGGGTATGCCTGGATATTTGTCCCAACGGGGCGATAGTCCGGAAAGGACCGTAGACGAGCGGGTTTCGGCGCAGATGATGCACATTCGATGATAGAAATCAAGGAGTCGTAAAATTGAATAAAGACCCGGCGGAGTATCAGATTCTTATCAGCGGCGTGGGCGGGCAAGGTGTCTTGTTCATCACCCGCCTCCTGGCCGAAGCGGCCATCGAAAAGGGCCTGCCGGTGTTCACATCTGAAACACACGGCATGGCGCAACGTGGGGGAACAGTGGTCTCACACTTGAAGGTGGGGGATTTCACCGCTCCGCTCATCGCACCGGGGCAGGCAGGAGGGTTGATTGCTCTCAAGCCGGAAAGTGTTTCCCAGCACGGCGGTTATCTCAAGTCCGGCGCATGGGCCGCTGCCAACAGCGCTTTCCCTATTGATGGGGAAGGGCCATTCAGTCTCTATTGCTGTGACGCAGACGGATTGGCCCGAAAATTAGAAAACCCGCGGGCCGTAAACCTCATCATGCTGGGATTTGTTCTCGCCGGCGGCCGATCGGCCGATACCGGTTATGCGG
>CAZHHS010000020.1:0-16742 GCA_964532395.1 uncultured Desulfobacterales bacterium
CAAAGACCGGGTGATCATGCTTATATGCCCAATACGGGATATCCCGCCACCCGAGAAGCCGTGGCCCGGTTTGTCTCCGCCGAGCAGGCGGTCTCCCTATCCGCTGGTGATGTCATCATGACGTGTGGGGCCGCAGGTGCGTTGAACGTTATCCTCAAGGCGCTGCTTGATCCCGATGACGAGGTGATCGTTCCCGCCCCGTATTTTGTTGAATACGGATTTTATGCCGAAAACCACGGTGGCGTCCTGGTCACGGTGCCGACGGCGGAGGATTTTACCTTGGACCTCGATGCCATTGCCGGGGCTGTTACCGGCAAGACCAAGGTGGTTTTGATCAACTCGCCCAATAATCCGTCCGGGCAGGTCTATTCTGAGGAGAGCTTACGCCGGCTGGGCGAACTACTCAGCCGGATGTCCGAGAAAATAGGCAGAACCATTTATCTCGTTTCTGATGAGCCTTACAGAAAGATCATCTTTGACGGTCTAAGCGTTCCTTCCGTCTTTTCTGTGTATCCGAACAGTATCATGGCCACGTCCTACTCCAAGGATCTTTCCATTCCGGGAGAGCGCATCGGTTTCTTGGCGGTTAATCCGGAGGCGACGTACAGGGAAGACCTCCTGGCAGGAATGGCCCTGACCAACCGGACTCTGGGCTATGTAAACGCGCCCGCCTTCATGCAGCGGGTCGTCGAGCCATTGCAGGGGGCCTGTGTAGACACGCGGGTCTATGAGGCTAAGCGTGATGTGCTGTGTGATGGATTGGCGGCTTGCGGATATGAGTTTATCCGGCCCAAGGGCGCCTTTTATCTCTTTCCGAAGAGCCCGGTTGCCGATGATGTGGCTTTCGTCAAGGCGCTGCAAGAGGCGCTTATCCTGACTGTCCCCGGGAGGGGGTTCGGCGCACCGGGTTTTTTCCGCATCGCGTTTTGTGTAGACGATCGAACCATTGAGAAAGCCATGCCCGGCTTCGAGCGGGTTCGCAAAAAGTTTTCGTCATAACCATTGCCCATCACCCGTTTGTTCAAGGCGCTTGTGGACCATTCGTGCAGAAAAGCCCTTTTGGCCAGCCTTCTTCCGCAGAGGAAGACAAGAATTGTTTCCTTGACAAGACAGGCTTTTTCTTCTAAAGAATCGATGCCGTTTGACTTGTTTATGTCTTTAAATATTCACAACTTTCCGGCAAACAGCGTGTCTCATTCACTAGGAGAGTCCATATCCCACCATGTCAAAAGAACGTAGAGGGGGCGAGATCTTACTAGAACTGGACGATGTGTTCATGTTCTTTGGTAAGGTTGGTGCGCTGGCAGGCATTAGTTTGAAGGTGCGGCGGGGGGAAATCCATTCCATCATTGGCCCCAACGGTGCCGGCAAGACGGTGATGATGAATTGTATCAACGGCCTTTACCACCCCCAGAAGGGTTCCATCTATTATAAGGGGCAAAACATCAACAAGCTCAGTCCGCATCAACGAGCGAAGCTGGGCATCGCCAGGACCTTTCAGAAGGTGGAGGTCTTTGGCGGAATGACCGTGTTGGACAACATTCGTCTTGGGCGTCACATCCATTTGAAGTCGGGTATACTCCGAGGGGCGCTTTATTGGGGCAAAACGGCCCGCGAGGAAATTGAGCATCGGGAGTTTATTGAAGAGCAGATCATCGATCTGTTGGAGATCGAGCATATCAGAGACAAGCCGGTGGGGATGTTGCCCTATGGGCTGCAAAAACGCGTCGAGTTGGGCCGGGCGCTGGCTCTGGAGCCGGAACTCCTCATCCTGGACGAACCCTTGGCGGGTCTCAATTTGGAAGAAGTAGAGGACATGGCCCGGTTTATCCTGGACATTAATGAGGAAGACCGATGGAAGGTGACCTGTGTTCTGGTAGAACATGACATGGGTGTGGTTATGGACCTTTCAGACAAGATCTTCGTACTCAATTTCGGCAACAAGATCTTGGACGGACCTCCGGAAAAGGTGCAGGGCCATCCGGAAGTCATCAAGGCATATTTGGGAGAAGAAGACCTCTACGCCACCCGCCGATGATGGCCTGTGCAGTCTGTTGGGGCGCGTCACGGGGCTGAAAATTCTTTTATGTCGATTACGGCTTACCGGTCCCGGGGGGCCGGTGATTTAGGGTCGAGACAACGCGCATATGGAAATCACCAAAGACTTAACCATCCCTAAACTTTTTCTGGAGCGGGCCGCCCAGTACGGTAAATCGAAGGTGGCCATGCGGGAAAAAGAGTTCGGCATTTGGAAGCCGATCACCTGGCATGATTATTTGGAGAATGTCAAGTACACGGCCTTGGGGCTTATCAGCTTGGGAATGAAACCAGGCGACAAGATAACCATGATCGGGGACAATCGTCCCGAAGGTCTTTGGGCGGAGATGGCCACCATCTGTGCCCGGGGTATCGGCGTTTGGCTTTTTCAGGATTGCCTCATGGACGAGGTGAAGTACATCGTGGACCATTCGGACACCCGGTTCTTGTTCGGGGAAGGCCAAGAAGAAGTCGACAAGGCCATTTCCATTTTTGATGAGTGTCCCAAGCTGGAAAAGGTCATATGGGATGATCCGAAGGGGATGCGCAATTACGACCAGGACTATCTGATCAGCTTCAAAGAACTGCAGGATATGGGGCGTGCGTTGGAGAAAAAAGCGCCCGGGTTGTTTGAAGAGGGGATAAAGGCGGGCCACGGCGAGGACGTGGCGCTCCTTTTCTATACATCGGGGACCACCTCTCAGCCCAAGGGCGCGCTGTTGTCCCACTGGAATTTGCTGAGCATGGGAAAAAGCCTGATGTCTATTGACCCCTGCTACGAAACGGATGATTTCGTTTCTTATCTTCCCTTTGCCTGGATCGGGGAACAAATGATGTCGATATCCTGCGGGCTTCAGGTGGGCTTTACCATCAACTTTCCCGAGGAACCGGAAACGGCCCAGGCCAATATCCGGGAAATCGGGCCCCATGTCATGTTTGCTCCTCCGCGAATGTACGAACAGATGACCCGAACCGTCCAGGTCAAATATTTGGATTCCACGTGGATCAAACGGAAATGTTACGAAGCCTCCACATGGGTCGGATATAAGGTAGCGAATCTCAAATTTGATAAAAAGACCACACCTTGGTACTGGAAATTCATTGATTGGTTGATGTACCTGCTGGTCAGGAAAAAGCTCAAAGATCATCTGGGGTTGTGTCGTGTGCGCTATGCCTATTCCGGTGGGGCCGCCATGGGCCCGGACCATTTTAGATTCTTCCACGCCTTGGGCGTAAACCTGAAACAAATCTACGGTCAAACAGAGATCGCCGGTATATCCGTGGTACACCGGGACGGGGATATCAAGTTCGATACGGTTGGGGAACCGTTGCCGGGAACCGAGGTCAAGACCACTGAGGAGGGAGAAATCATTTCCAAGAGTCCGTCGGTTTTTTTGGGCTATTACAAGAACGACAAAGCCACGGCGGAGACCCTTCAAGGGGGATGGCTCTATTCGGGGGACCGGGGATTTATTGACGAGGACGGCCATCTGGTCGTTTTTGACCGTTCCAAGGACGTGATGACCTTGCGTAACGGTAAACCCTTTTCTCCGCAATATTTGGAAACGCGACTGAAGTTCAGCCCCTATGTAAGAGATTCGTGGGTAATCGGCGACAATCGGGCGTATATCACCGCGGTTTTATGTATCGATTATGACGTGGTGGGCAAGTGGGCGGACGAAAAAAAGCTCACCTACACGAGTTACACCGAACTGTCCCAAAAGCCGGAGGTGTACAGCCTGATCGAATCTCAAATCCTTCAGGCCAACAAAGACCTTCCGGATGCCGCGCGGGTGAAAAAGTTCGTCAATTTGTACAAGGAATTCGATCCGGATGACGATGAATTGACCCGCACGAGAAAGCTGCGTCGTTCTTTTGTGGAGAACCGATATGCGGATATCGTCAACGCCATGTATTCGGAAAAGGATTCGGTCCATATCGATACCACCATTACCTATGAGGACGGCCGGGCGGCACATATCAAAACGGACCTGTGGATCAGGGAGTTGGCAGACTGATCCTTGGTATGGTTGTGCGACACAAACATAGCCGATAGGAGAAGGCCATATGGACTTATTTTTAATGACCTTGACAACGGGAATTATGGTCGGGGGTATCTACGCCCTGGTGGCTTTGGGGTGGGTGCTCATATATAAATGTTCCGGTGTTTTGAACCTGGCCATGGGAGAGATGACCCTTATCGGGGCCTATGTCTGCCTCAGCTTCTATACCGCCGGCGTTCCTTTTTTGTTGTCCTTGCTCTTTTCTCTGGTTATCGGCCTTATCTTGGGGGTTATCGTCGAGCGGGTTTTTTTGGACCGCCTCATCGGAGAACCTGTACTGACCGTGATTATGGTTACCGTGGGACTCTCTTTCTTTTTCAAAGGGATCATCGAACTGATATGGGGTACCGATACCCGGGTCTTCACGCCCCCGGTGTTTCCGCTGAAACCGCTTCATATCGGTCCCCTAATCATCGGCCAAGTCTATTTATGGAGTTTTGTGGCGGCTATTATCCTGTTGTGTCTCTTTGTCGCTTTCTTCCAGTATACGCGCTGGGGACTTGCCATGCAGGCCACGGCTGATGATGAAATGGCCGCGCTTTCTTTGGGGGTGAGTGCCCGTTTTGTCTATGCAACGGCATGGGCCATTGCCTTTATGGCTGCCGGCGTTGGGGGGACCCTGCTGGGCAATATCAATGGGTTGAACATCTCCGTGGGCTATCTGGGCCTTCTGGTTTTACCCGCCGTGGTCCTCGGGGGGCTCAACTCGGTTCCCGGTGCGATCGTGGGGGGCATTGTTATCGGGGTGCTGCAAAATTTGTCGGGTGCCTACCTCGATCAGTTCGTTCCCGGGGGAATCAAGGAAATCGCCCCCTTCGCCTTTATGGCGATCTTCTTGCTTTTTAAACCCTATGGACTGTGGGGGTGGGAACGCATCGAACGGGTGTAGTGGGGGGTCTTGTCGGTTCCCCCGTCAAGCCCAATTTAGGATGAACCAATATCGGAGTTTTTGATGTCAACGACTTTTCTGCCGTGCGGCGATTACCACGAAAACTACAGACAGGACCATGCATGGTGGCAGACCAAGCTCATCAAGACAAAGATGATTCTGCTGCTGGGCATTTTGTTCGTGTATATTCCCTTGTTTGCTGATTCATACTACATCAGCGTGTGCAACCAGATCGGATATACGGTTTTGGGTACCCTGGGCGTCCAACTGCTTATCGGGTTTTGCGGCCAACTTACCTTGGGGCACGCGGCGTTTCTGGCCGTAGGGGCCTATACCAGCACCTTGCTGGTTTTAGAGTTTCCCTGGCCGGGCTTCCTGGTGGACTGGGGACTTTCCTATCCCATCAGTATCTTCTTGGCCGCCGTCGTCGCCGGATTATGGAGTGTCCTTTTTGGTTTGCCCTCGGCCAAAGTCAAGGGGTTCTATCTGATTTTGACGACCATGGCGGCTCAGTTCATCACCGTCGACTTTGTAATTACCCAATATGTGAGTCAGATCGGCGGACGAGGACAGGCCTTTTCCTTGCCGCCCGGAACCATCAAGGTGGGGCCGTGGGTGATCGACAGTGACGTGAAGGTGTATTTAATGATGCTGGTGTTGGTGGTGATTTGTATTACCGGCATGCTGAACCTCGTACGTTCGCGCGTGGGTCGGGCGTGGATTGCCATTCGGGATAACGATATTTCCGCCGAGGTCATGGGCATCAATGTGGTGAAATACAAATTGTTCGCCTTTTTCGTGGCGGGCTTTATCGGGGGACTCGCCGGGGCCTTTTGGATCAGTAATCTGGCGGCGGTCAGTCCGGAACATTTTCCTTGGTTTTGGTCCTTATGGTTGGTCGGGGTAATCCTGATCGGTGGGGTGGGATCGATTCACGGTGCGGTGTTCGGTTCCATCTTTATGGTGGTGGTCATGGAGCTGCTCCAACTGGCGGTCATACCCTTGGCGGATACGTACCCGAAACTGCTGATGGACTTTCTGTTCATTAAAGAAGCCGCTTTCGGCCTGGCCATTTGTGTGTTCTTGATATTCGAGCCCAATGGATTGGCCTATCGATGGTGGCAGGTGAAGAACTATTTTAATTTGTGGCCATTTTCCTATTAGTCAGGATCATCAGGATTCGTTAGGGAGGAGGTGAACTCTCGGTTAGGGTGGCAATCAGGTCAACAGCCTTCGTCTTAAGGAAAAAGGAGGATTGAGTCTATGAAGCTGAACAAGATTCTTATATCATTGGTTACGCTGATATTCATTGTGGGGTTTGGTTTCCCCGCAGGGGCGGAAAAGATCAACGTCGGTGCTCTCAACGACATGACGGGTGCCACATCGGATGTCGGCAAGGACTACGCTTTGGGAATTGCCGAGGCGATTCATTATGTAAACGATACCGGTGGCATAAACGGCAAGGAAATCAAGCTTTACCAGTTTGATTACGGATACCGGGTGCCGGAGGCACTCACCAAATACAATCTTTTTAAACGGCTGAAGTGCGTTGCCGTACTGGGCTGGGGGACCGGCGATACGGAGGCGTTATCACCCACGGTGACCAAAGACAAGATGCCTTATGTATCGGCCTCGTATTCCGGCCACCTCACCGACCCCAAGAAGACACCATACAATCTCTTCTTTGCCACGGACTATTCCAGTAACGCCCGGGCCGCCATCACGGCCTGGTACGACAAGAAATGGCCCCAGCACGAAGACTACGGCAAGCGCAAGCCGCGCTTTGCTTGTTGCTACATGTTTGCATCGCCCTATTGCAGTGCGCCCATTAAAGCGGTCAAGGATCAAGCGGAAATACTCGGATTTGAAATCGGTCCGGACCAGGATGTGTCGCTCTTTGCCGTGGATACCAAGAGCCAGATTCTGGCACTGAAAAAATTCTCTCCCGACCTGATATGGCACGGAAACACGGTCATGTCGGTATCGGCGACGCTGCGGGATGCCTATGCCTTGGATTTGGGAGCCGCACACATTATCAACAATTGGGGATTTGACGAGAATTTGCCCCGTTTGGCGGGGGAAGCGGCGGAAGGTGCCATGGGGGTCGCCCCCGTAGCATTTTTTGGTGAAGATGTTCCCGGCATGAAAAAGGTGGTGGAATACGCCAAGAAATATAATCCCGGGGTGGCTTTGGAGAAAAGGCTTATTCACACGGTACAAGCCTGGACCAACGTTCTCGGGCTGGCGGAAGCGATGAAGCGGGCCGATAAGGCCGGCGGGCTCGACGGTGAGAATATCCTGAAAAAGGGATTCGAGACCATGCAAGGATATGATGAAATCGGTTTAGGCCTGCCCCCGGTCACCATTACCCCCACGGACCAGCGAATATCGGGAAAGGTCTCTATCTATGAGTGGAAGGACGGTGAGTTCAGTCTCGTCGAAGACGTCGATTTGGAGAGCCGCTGGCCGAACAAGTGGGAAAATGAATGGATGGGTTGGTAGTCTATCCGTTGGAGCCTTGGAAAAAAACCGGATGCTTTTGGCTATAGGAGGTTGAGGACTTGTCGGAGAATACTCCTCTATTAAAAATCAACAACATTGAGGTCAAGTACCACGAGGTCATTCTGGTCCTGAAGGGGGTGTCCATCGATGTCCCCAAGGGCGGAATCGTGGCACTCCTTGGGGCCAACGGGGCGGGGAAAAGCACCACCTTGAAAGCGGTTTCCGGGTTGTTGAAGCATGAAGACGGTCAAGTTACGGACGGCTCGATCGAGTTTATGGGGGAGCGTATCGATCGCCTGGGGGCTGAAAAGATTGCCAAGAAGGGCATTGTCCAGGTGATCGAGGGGCGGCGGGTTTTTGAGCACCTGACGGTAGAGCAGAACCTAAAGGTGGGTGCCCACCTGAGAGGCGATAGAAAGTCCACAAAAGAAGGGCTGGAGATCGTTTACAACTACTTTCCAAGGCTCAGAGAGAAGCGCAATGAGACGGCGGGGTTTATCAGCGGCGGCGAACAACAAATGACCGTTGTGGGCCGCGCATTGATGACCAACCCGCAACTGATTCTGTTGGACGAACCATCCATGGGCCTGGCCCCACTACTTATCAATGAGATTTTCAATATCATTACCCGGCTGAACCGCGAAGAAAACATCTCTATCTTGCTGGTGGAACAAAACGCCAAGCTGGCTTTAAACGTTGCCCCGTATGCCTATGTGATGGAAAACGGGCGCATCGTGATGGATGACAGTGCGGAAACGCTTCGCGAAAATCCCGACATCAAGGACTTCTATCTGGGCCTGACGGATGTGGGGGGGCGCAAGAGCTTTAGGGATGTAAAACACTACAAGCGAAGGAAGCGCTGGCTCAGCTAGTGTTGTCGAGCGACGGACCAACGTCGAAAGCGTACACGTGAGGTATAAGGGCCCTTGACATCCTGATCCCGAAGACCGAGGGACAAAGGGTTAGATGGGAATGGGTTAACCCTGAAACGTGATAGGGAGGTATAGCATGTACGGAAAAGCAGCTATGGTAAAGGGGGTTGTTATAGCAATATTTGCGGTATTCTTGTTTGGTTGTGCCACCGTGCCCACGGAGGACAATTTTCAGGATCCGCTGGTCACCTTGAACCGTGTTGAAGTGGCGCATTATTGGGGGTGGTGGTATTTTTCAAACAAGATAGAGCCAACCATGGGAACGGCGGGTAATTATGGCGCCCCCTTGGATTTGGCCTTCATCTTTGACATCGAAAATCCCAATGCCTACCCGGTCCGGATGGAGGACTTGAAATTCACCGTGGCGTTTGAGGAATTCGATCTGAACACGGTGAGTTCTCCCGAAACCCAGTGGATACCGGCGGGTAAAACGAACCAAGTTCGTGTGCATGCCATGTTTGACGGCAGGCAGTCCCTATTGAGTTTGTTGGTAACCGGGGGCATCAAGCTGAAAGAAAAAACAGGGTCTGCCGGTGCCGGCGCGGCCCTTAAGCAATTGGGTGCCTGGTGGGAAGCGGCACCCGAATTCGGCTTTCCCCTTCATGTCAAGGAAGGCTCTGCGGTTTTCAAGGCAAATGGGGTTATGACGGTCAGCACGTTCAATGCGACCTTTCCCGAGTAGATGGGTGTCATAGAGGAGGCGGGAATGTCGCGGTATGCCCGGATATTCCCGCCTCGGCTTTAATTGGCGATACATGTCTGTGTATCTGCAGTGACGAAGTCCGGGGTCCACCGGGCGTTTACATTATACCGAGATAATGAAATACGGATCATCTCCAAAAGAGTTGGTCGCCGATAAGGGTTCAGGATTGGGGTGGTGTAAACCACCCTTGATTCTCGGGCCCTTTTTGCGACTTAATGGGAGTCGGATCCGGTATAGGGAATGGAGTCAAAAATGATGACCACGGCACAGGATCGAACCACCGGGTATTACAATGCCGTCCGAGAAACCTGTTCGGCGGAGGAAAACGCGGCCTATCAAGACACCGAGCTTCAACGTATCGTCCGGCATGCCTATGACCACGCACCGGCCATTCGAAAGAAGTTTGACGGCGTGGAAATAAAGCCCGAGGAGGTTAAAACGGTCCGCGATCTGGAAAAGCTTCCCATTACCCACAAGCGTGACCTGTCCGCCCTGCAGGAAATGGATCCGCCCTTCGGGGGATTTCTGGGGGTTCCGCCGGAACAGCTAAAGCGTATATGTATGTCTCCGGGGCCGATTTATGAACCCGAAGAGATTCATAGCGAGAATGACCGGTGGACGCAGGCCTTTTTTGCAGCGGGCTTCCGCCGGGGAGATATCGGTCAGATCACCTTCAGTTATCACCTGGTGCCTCCGGCGTTCTGGTTCGAAGACGCGCTTCACCGGTTGGGATGTGTGGCGACCCCCGGGGGGGTGGGCAATACGGACTTGCAGGTGCGGATGATGCGGGACGTGAAGGTAACCGGATATATCGGGACCCCCAGCTTTTTAGTCAATATTGCAGAAAAGGCCCGCCAGATCGGTTACGATCTAAAAAAGGATCTCCGGCTGGCCGTGGGGTTCGTGGCCGGTGAAATGCTTCCCGAATCTCTTCGCGATCAACTGGAGGCCGACTTCGGCATGCTCCTGCGCCAAGGGTACGGTACGGCCGATGTGGGATGTCTGGCCTATGAGTGCTTTCACAAGGCCGGTATGCATATTCCGTACAACTGCATTGTGGAGATCGTGGATCCGGATACAGGTCGGCAGGTACCCACCGGTGAACCCGGAGAGGTGGTGGTTACGGTGTTTGACAAGGTCTATCCCATGATACGCTTTGGAACGGGGGACCTTTCCTATATAACCGACTCGGCCTGCCCGTGTGGCCGGACCTCGAAACGCCTGGTGAAAATCCTGGGCCGACTGGATCAGGTAACCAAGGTTAAAGGCATGTTCGTTCATCCGGGAAATGCGGACGAAGTGGTGGCCAAGTTTCCCGAAATCGTCCGGTATCAAGTGGTGATTACCCGAGAGGCCCACCGGGATCAAATGACATTTCATGTCGAACTTGCAGAGGGCGTAGAGGCAAGCGACGGATTGGCGCAAAGAATAGCGGCGGCCATTCCTGATAGCATGCGGGTTCGTGGCTCCGTTATCTTCGTTGAGAAAGGCACCCTACCGGAGGATGGAAAGAAGATCGTGGACCAAAGGACATGGGACTGATCACCCGATGATCGGATGGTCGGGTGTATGAGGTAAGACACGACTCGGTGTCTTGCCCTTTAGGGGGTACGGGCATAGATCTTGCAAAATCCACGGCCTGAAAGCAGACGTTTTAAAAGGACATCAGGTTATTAACCTTTGACCCGGGCCTGAGGAAAGCCCGATCCAGCCTGATGTCGCTCGCCTGAACGGGCGATCTTCGAGGTATTTCCAGTGATGGTTGTGATGAAACATGTTGCGAGAGTTTCATGGCTAGTAGTTGCGCTAACTTGTTCGTACCTGTTTTCTGGTCTGTCCGCTTGGGCCGTTGGCGCCACTCCGAAGGATCTGCTGATTCCGGAAAGCCTTATTCACTTGAACGGTGAAGACACTCCCGGCTACGCCCTGGTTGTAGAGAAAAAATCCCAAACATTGAGGGTCTATGCCTTTGACGGCGAATATCGGCTGAAACATCGCTTTGCATGCTCGACCGGAGAGGCGGCGGGAAAAAAGAAATGTCCCGGAGACCGAAAGACGCCGGAAGGGGTCTACTTTTTTACGGCCTCTTTTGAAAAGCGGTATTTGAGTTCCACCTACGGCAACCGAGCCTTTGTCATGGACTATCCCAATCTGCTGGATCGGTTGAACGATCGAGGAGGAGACAATATCTGGCTGCACGGGACCAATAAAGAACTGCGGCCGCGGGACACAAACGGCTGCGTGGTCGTGGAAAATGGAAATATTGACGTTTTGGCGGGTTATATTCGCCTGAATCATACGCCCATTATTATCAAAGAAGAATTGCACATGGTGTCGCCGGGGCAACATGCCGCCAAGGCGAAATCCTTGCGACGGTTTCTGCAAGACTGGAAATCGGCCTTACTTTCGGCGGACAAGGCTCGTCATGACTCATTTTACACGAATCCGTCTCCGGACCATGACCAGTTCTGGGAGGCTTGGGTGCCCCTGCATGATGCATGGGCTGAGACGCAAACCGCTTACGCGATGACGCTGAAACATATCGCCATCGGCCGGGCCAATCCGTGCCTGGTGGTGTTACTGGACCAGTCCGTTCAGCTGGGTGACCACCGGGCCGGTGCGGGACGAAAGAAACTCTTCGTGAAACGCCAAGGGGCGGGCTGGAAAATCATGGCCGAGACCTACCAAGGCGTCCCGGTACAGGAGAAGACGCCGGATCCGTTGATTCTGTCCTGGCAACGCCTGGAAAGGCTAAACAGAGATTACAAGGAGGTGGCCCGTCGGGTGACGGAATGGGCCGAGGCCTGGAGTGCCAAGGATATTGATCGTTACCGGGCGTGCTACGCCCGGGAGTTTCGAGCCCGCGGAATGGACTTGTCCGCCTGGATTCGTTATAAAGATCGGTTAAACAAACGCTATGAATTCATTACCGTGTCCGTAGAAGACCTGCGGATCCGGCAAAACGGGGATCGGAGCACGGCCACGTTTGTGCAGCGGTACAATTCCAGTGGTCATGAGTCCGTAGGGACCAAGCGGCTTCGACTTAGGCGTACCGACGGGGCATGGAAGATCGATCGGGAAAAATGGCTGGGGAGAATAAACTAAAAGGCAAAAAAAGGCACCCCGACAAATCCAAGTCGTGGACACTGTTATTGATCGGTGATCTCGGCAAGGTCGCCTCGTTTAAAGTGTCCAGGTTGCTTCTGTTGGGTTTTCTGGGTACGGTCGTCTTTTTGTTGGTGTATGCGGCGGTGATGACGCTGGGATATTATCGGATGCATTCCCTGAAAACCGGCCTGGAAGGCCGTTTGGCGGAGACCGAAGCAATGCTTCTCGCGGCCAAAGAGGACCGGGATGCAGCCCAGGTTCGCCTCATGTTGATGGGAGAAGGAGACCCGGAGGCGGCGAAAGAAGCGGGTACGGTAAAGAAGAAGGAAAGTGCCACCGAGGGCAAGAAACGGCAGACGCTGGCATCCAAGGCCTCACAGGCTGGAAAAGAAGCGGATGTTTCTGAAGAAAAGCCGGAGGTGACGGAAGACAAGTCGGTGGAAACGCCGGAACCGACTTCCGCCACTGAGGCACCGGAGGCAGAGGCGGACAGAGAGACGGTGGTTGTTTCTGAAGGTACTGCGTCACCTTCATCCGGCGTCCGGGTGACCAATTTTCGACTATGGCCGACAAATGACAATACCGCGGTACGATACAAATTCAAATTGGAAAACATCAGTCCCAAAGATATAACCATTAGCGGGTATACCTTTGAGGCTCTGGTGCCGGGAACCGGAAGCGATGAACCGATCCGGATCGCCCCCTGGTCTCCCATGGAAGACGGGGCACCGAGTCTCATCAAGCGCGGTCAGTATTTCGGTATTTCCCGATTCAAGTATGTGCGGGGCACCCTGCCCGATATCAGGGATGCCACCCGATTCGAGAACGTGGCGGTCTATGTCTATTCGGATACGGGGAAACTTTTACATAAGAAGGTACACCCGGTGGATGCTGCACTCCAATCGGAAAACGCAGGGTGATCATGGACTCAGCTTTATATAATGGATTTTTAAAAAGGCTGCGGGCTGCGGTGGGGGTTGCCTTGTGTGTGGCTTTTTGCCTGTGTTCGTTTCAAAAGGCGAAGGCAGAACGGACTCAGGAAGTTTTTTTTAAAGGAACGGAACACGAACTGCACGTCTACCGTATACAGGGAAGGGAGCCGGGCAAAACGCTTCTCCTTATCGGCGGGATCCAGGGCAACGAACCGGGCGGTTTTTTGTCCGCCGATCTGTATGCCGATATGGAGTTGGCGCAGGGCAACCTGATTGTGGTACCCCGGGCGAATTTTTATTCCATCGTTTTAAACCGCCGCCAAGTGAACGAAGACATGAACCGCAAGTTTGCCCACACGTCCCGGGACAATTATGAAACCAAGATCGTAAGTATCCTCAAACAGCTCATCTCCGAAAGCGATTGTCTGCTAAACCTCCATGACGGATCGGGGTTCTATTTTCCCCGGTGGGAAAGTCCCATGAAAAACCCGATGCGGTACGGCCAATCCATCATCGCGGATTGTGCCACCTATACGGTACCCGAAACGGGGAAGGTTCTGCCGTTAAAGGAGATGGCGGAGAAGGTGATTAATGAGGTGAATGTTCACATCAAAAATCCCGATTACCGGTTCCGGTTTAACAACCACCGCACCGGCCATCAGGACACTCTCCATGCGGAACAAAGAAAATCGGCGACGTATTTTGCCGTATTCGAATGTGGGATCCCCGCCTTTGGTATCGAAACCAGCAAATCGTTGCCGTTGGAACTCAAGATCCGTCAACACAATCATGCGATCAACGCCTTCATGGCTTTGCTGGATATCGTACCCCAGACCCCCGGTATCTATCTTGACCCGCCGGTGATGCACCACCTGGTAATGGCGGTAAACGATAATATTCCCTTTGCAGTTGCCAACGGAAAGACGTTACACATTCAAAAGGGTGACTCGGTTACCATTTCTCATGTCCAAGCCAACTACAAACGGGGCCTGAGCGCTGACATCGTTGGCTATGGGACATTCAACGATGTGGGTAAACCGGTTTCCGTGACCGGGTCCACCCAGGTGATCGTGCGCAAGGATCATCATTCCTGCGGTGTGGTGAATATTGTCTTGGACGTTGCCGGGGATACTGCCCCGAGGAAAGATGCCGCACCGGAAGTCCTTTTCTTCAAGGTGAAAGTCAACGGGAAGGAAAGACTTCTGGTAGACAACGCCTCAGCGGAATTGATTCGGGGGGACCGGTTTGAAATTGTGGATGTGGTGACCAGCCCGGCGCAGGCATCGGGGATAACGGTCAACTTCAAGGGCTTTGTGGGAAACCGACGCAACAATACAGGAGAAGATCGCGGCTATGTAATCCATACGGACCATGACCTGTGGGAACGGTATGCGATTAATGCACAAGGCAACAAGTACCGGGTGCTGGTCACGCACAATGATACCGTGGTGGGGCGACTCTATGTGGAGTTGGCGGATCCGGAGTTTGATTATATCGTCGCCCAAGTCAACGAAGGTATAAAACGGTGTCTGTATCCGGGAGATTCTATGCGCGTGGCCCCAAACGATACGATACGCATTCTGGACATCAAGACGAATGTGCCGGCCAATGCCGGTGTACAGGCGTTTTTGGAGGGAATGAACAGAAAGATTCGGCTCTTTTCCCATGGGTCCGTATATCCTCAGCGGGTCCTTTGGAATGCCGGCGGCAGAGAGGGCCCGTGCAAAGTAGTCGTGCGGAGGGACCGTATGGCCTTTGGGTCCATCCTGTTGGATTTGAGTAAGGAGGAGCGACATGAAGGATAACGGCAAAGGTCTTTCCATTGTTGATGAAGGACTCAGCGTGGAAGGCTCTTTGTATGCAGACGGCAAACTGGTCATTGCCGGCACCCTCAAGGGCAGCTTGGTGGGCAATGCGGTGGTCGCCGCAAAGGGCAGTATGGTTACGGCGCAGGCGAAGGTCGAGGACCTGGTTATAGCAGGGAAATTTGAGGGTGACGTGACCGTTTACAACCGGTTGCATATATCGGCAACCGGCAACTTCACGGGAAACGTGATTTGCAAGAACCTGCGCCTCGAGGTCGGTGGTGTCCTTAACGGCAGCGTGCGTCCTTTGGGGGCGGCGGATGGTAGCTTGCCCCTGCCGGAAAAGCAGATTCCCGCCGCAAGGGAATAACCTTTTATCGAATAACCGGTTCGTCGTCCTGCCCGGACGACCGACGATTAAACGCCTCAGGTCTTCCCGTTGAAGCCGATAGAGACTTGCCCGGCTTCCACGATGACCGGCACCTTTCGTTTTCCCTGTGAATATTGGAGCATTTCTTCAAGTTTCGTCCCGTCTTTGGTAACGTCAAAATAGACTGCGTCCTTGCCCTTTTCGGCCAAATCCTCCCGGGCCGCTTTCGTAAACGGTCAAGTGTCTTTGCCGAATATAAAGACCTCGCTTGTCATAATCGGTTCCCTCCCTGTAAAGTGTATGCCTAATTTATCAAAGATCACGTACCAGGTCAAACCCCCCATTGCATCTGCCTTTCTACCTTGTCTAAGCAGCAGTGCCATGTTACATAATTTCCTTATTCATCCGGTTTAAAAGGGATTATCTCCCTGAGGGGTTCCACGAGTGTCATGAGCAGGTCATCCACACAGACCCGATACTATTTAGGAATCGATCTGGGATCGGTGAGCCTAAATCTCGTCGTTATCGATGATGAAGCCGCTATTCTCAAGTCCGTTTATAGGCGAACCGAAGGCCGTCCCCTGGTTGCCTTGCGATCTGCTTTCGAATCCCTGGCGCAGACTTATGAGGCCTTTCACGGGGTCGTGGCTACGGGCAGCGGACGCTACTTATTAAGCGACCTTTTGAAAATCGGTAACCAAAACGAGATCGTCGCCCAGGCCCGGGCCACCTGTTATCTCCATCCCGACGTGCGGACCATCATCGAAATCGGCGGCCAGGATTCTAAGCTCATCTTTTTGGATGGCCGGGAAAACGGCGGTGAACCGGGCATTACGGATCACGTCTTGAATGAGGTGTGTGCGGCGGGCACCGGTTCTTTTCTCGATCTACAGGCCCACCGATTGGGCATGACCGTCGAAGATCTGGGTCGACTGGCCCTCGAATCCGGTCATCCGGCCCGGATTTCCGGCCGGTGCAGTGTTTTTGCCAAGAGCGACATGGTACACTTACTCCAGGAAGGTACGCCCAAGTCCGACATCGTTGCCGGTTTGTGCCACGCCCTGGCCATGAATTACATCGCCAATCTGGCCAAGGGGAAGCCTTTTGTCCGACCGATCGCTTTTCAAGGTGGTGTTGCCGCCAATGCCGGGGTCGTCAAAGCCTTTGAAGATCACTTGCAGTTGATGACCGGGGACCTTGTGATACCGGAACACTTCCTCGTCATGGGGGCGTATGGATCGGCGATCACGGCGAAATCGGAGCCGATGTCGCGTGTTTGTGTCTTGCCCGAACTGGTTGCGCGGGTGGCTCAGGGGCTCCGCGACGAGGCGTATGGGGGCGGACTTAACAACTATCTCAGCCCGTTGAAACGGTCCGGGGGGGCGAAGGTGGCCCTGGATC